>CAZIGW010000083.1:0-12868 GCA_964538565.1 uncultured Hyphomicrobiales bacterium
CGCGTGCGCGATCCGCATGTCGGCGTGATCGGCGCGACCGACATTCCGCGACGGCTCGCGCGCGCGGAAGCCGCGCTCGAGGGGCGCGCGCTCGACGATCGGGCGATCGCCGCCGCCGCTGCGGCAGCGGCCGCCGACGTCCAGCCGCCGTCGGACCCGCACGCGCCAGAAGCCTACCGGCGGGCGCTCGTCGCAACCCTCGTGGAGCGCGCCCTGCGCCGCGCCGCCGCCTGATCGGAGCCGTCATGCCGACCACGCTTCATGTCAACGGACGCGTCGTAGAGGTCGATGTGCCGCCGCGGACAACCTTGGCGGACTGCCTGCGGCAGAATCTTCGCCTGACCGGCACGCATCTTGGTTGCGAGCACGGCGTGTGCGGCGCCTGCACGGTGATTGTCGACGGGCGCGCGGTCCGCTCCTGCCTCATGCTGGCAGTCCAGGCGGAAGGGGCGCAGATCGTGACGGTCGAAGGGCTGTCGAACGACGACACGCTCACGCCACTGCAGACGGCGATGCGCAAGCACCACGCGCTGCAATGCGGCTTCTGCACGCCCGGCGTCGTCACGACCTTGCACGCGCTCCTGAGCGAGGAGCCCTTCGCCGACGAGGAGCGCATTCGCGACGTTCTTTCTGGCAACCTCTGTCGCTGCACGGGCTACATCCCGATCGTCGAGGCAGCGCTCGAGGCGCGCCTCGCCTATCAGACGAAGACCGAGGGCGAGACCCCATGAGACGCGTCAACACCTATATCGGCAGCCCGATCGAGCGCGTCGAAGACCTCCGGTTCCTGCGCGGGCGTGGCGAATTCATCGGCGACGTGCAGCGCGAAGGCCAATGGCACGCGGCGGTGCTGCGCAGCCCGGTCGCGCACGGACGCATCCGGAAGCTCGACGTCAGCGCGGCGCTCGCCATGCGGGGCGTGCGCGGCGTCGTGACGGCGGCCGACCTCGACCGGCCGCTTCCCACCATTCCGTTCCGCCGCCCCAATCCGACCATCGCCCCTTACGCCCAGCCGGTGATCGCCGACGAGGTCGTGCGCTACGTCGGCGAGCCGGTCGCGCTGGTGCTCGCCGACGGTGCCGAGCTCGCGGAGGACGCGCTGCAGGCGATCGTTCTGGAAATCGAGCATCTGCCGGCAGTGACCGACTGGAAGCAATCCTCCAGGGGCGACGTCCTGCTGTTCGAGGGAACGGGCACGAACTGCGCCGCCGTCTTCACGGCCGAGAAGGGAGACGTCGACACGGCGTTCGCCGCCGCCGCTCACGTGCTGCGCGACCATTTCCGCGTCCAGCGCATGACCGCGATGCCGATGGAGCCGCGCGGGCTGATCGCCGAATGGGACGCATCGGCGCGGCGGCTCACCGTCTCGGGCGCCGCCAAGCTGCCGTTCTTCAACCGTCGGGCGATGGCGGCCATGATGAAGCTGCCGGAAACCTCGGTCGACTACGTCGAGTTCGACGTCGGCGGCGGCTTCGGGGCGCGCGGCGAATTCTATCCGGAAGACTTTCTGGTCGCCTTCGCGGCGCGCAAGTTCGGCCGCCCGGTGAAGTGGATCGAGGACCGGCGCGAGCATTTCGCGGCGACCGGCCATTCGCGCGAGACCGAATGCGAACTCGAAATCGCGTTCGACGCGCAGGGCACGATCCTCGGCCTGCGCGGCGACATCTGCGTCGACATCGGCGCGTATGTTCGCCCCAACGGCATGACGCCGGTCCGCAACACGGCGCAGTTTCTCCCCGGCCAGTATCGCGTTCCCAACGTGCGACTCGAAGCGCGTGCGTTCGTGAGCAACAAGACGCCGTCCGGAACCTACCGCGGCCCCGGCCGGTTCGAGGGCTGCTTCTTCTGCGAGCGACTGCTCGACATCGCGGCGCGGAAATTCGGCTTCGACCGGGTGGAGGTTCGCCGCCGCAATCTCCTGAAGTCCGACGAGATGCCGTATCGCCTCCCGCCGGTGCTGCCGAACGACGGTTTCGGCGAGACGCAGTACGACAGCGGCGACTACGCAAGCGCCTTCGACCGCTGCATCGTCGAATCGAACTGGGCGGAAAAAGCGCCCCTGCAGGGCAAGCTGATCAACGGGCGCTACCATGGCCTCGGCATCGGCTGCTTCATCGAGGGTGGCGCCTCGGGTCCGCGCGAGCACGCCAAGGTGGAGCTCGAACGCGACGGCTCGATCTCGGTCTATGCCGGGTCTTCGGCCATCGGCCAGGGCCTCGAAACGGTGCTGGCGCAGATCGCGGCAGATGCGCTCGAGATCGACATCGGGCGCGTCCGGGTCTTCCATGGATCGACCACGTACCTCGCCGCCGGCTTCGGCTCCTATGGTTCGCGGGCGACCGTGATGGGCGGCTCGGCCGTGATGGTCGCGGCCGAGGGCCTGCTCGAGAAATTTCGCTCCGCCGCCGCCCGTCGGCTGGGACTCGATCCGGAGGATCTGACGATCGCCGACGGCATGGCGACCGCGGCCGATGGCCGCAGGGTGACGCTCGCCGAGGTCGCCGACGAGAAGCTCAGCGCCGACGGCACGTTCGAGCGATCGAAACCCACGTATACGTACGGCACGGCCGTCGCGCACGTGGCGGTCGATCCGAAGACCGGCAAGGTCGACCTTCTCGACTATGTGACGGTCGACGACGTCGGTCGTGTGGTCAATCCGCTCACCCTCCACGGCCAGGTGATCGGCGCCGCCGTACAAGGGCTGGGCAGCGTATTTTCCGAGCAGCTGACCTACGACGAGAACGGGCAGCTCCTCGTCGGCTCGCTGGCGGATTATCTGATCCCGGTCGCGACCGACTACCCGCATCTGCGCGCGATCTCGCTCGAGCTGGCCCCCTCACCCAACAACCCGCTCGGCGCCAAGGGGGCCGGCGAAGGCGGCATCATTCCGGTCGGCGGCGTGCTGTCGAACGCGGTTGCCTCGGCGCTGAGCTCTCTCGGAGTCGAGCCTCGCGACCTGCCGCTGTCTCCACCACGCGTATGGCAACTGATCCAGGAGGCGAAATCCGCGAACGAGCCGGCGCACGCGGGATCGACGACCTGATGGGTGCGCGCGGCAGACAGCGCGCGAGCGGGCCGATCGCGGCGCCGAAACGTCGCCCCGGCCGCGCTGGCATGCGTTTCGCATTCCAGAAAATGGCAATTTTCTTGATTGTGGAACGACGGGCGAATTTAATCGATCGGTGAAGGTGCTGATGCTGCGTTCCGGGGAGGAGCCGCATGCGTGTTGTCCGGATCATCCAGTTCGCCCTGACCGCCCTGCTCTGCGTCGGACCGGTACGCGCCGATCCGATCGCCGACTTCTACAAGGGACGCAATGTCAGCGTCGTGATCGGATACAGCGCCGGAGGGGGATACGACAGCTACGCACGGGTGCTCGCCCGCCACATGGGGAAGCATATCCCCGGCCATCCGACGCTCGTGCCGCAGAACATGCCGGGAGCCGGCAGCCTCAACTCCGCCAACTATCTCTACAACGTGGCGCCCAAGGACGGCTCGGTGATCGCGACCTTTGCCCGCGGCCTCGCCATGGAACCGCTGATCGGCCACAGCGGCACGCGCTACGAGGCGACGAAATTCAACTGGCTCGGCAGCATCACCAACGAGGTGAGCGTCTGCGCCACGTTCGGCTCCAAGATCAAGACCTGGGACGACGTGCTCACCAAGGAATTCACGGTCGCCGGCGAGGGCTCGGGCTCCGACCCGGACATCTTCGCCACCGTTCTGAAGAACGTGTTCGGCGCCAAGCTGAAGCTGATCACAGGGTATCCGGGCGCCAGCGAGATGTCGCTGGCGATGGAGCGCGGCGAAGTCGACGGGCGTTGCGGCTGGTCGTGGAGCACCATCAAGGCGCAGAAGCGCGACTGGCTGCGCGACAAGAAGCTGAACATCGTCGTGCAGCTCTCCCTCAAGAAGAGCCCGGACCTGCCCGACGTTCCGCTGATCATCGACCTCTCGAAGAACGACAAGCAGAAGCAGATCCTCAATCTGGTCTTCAGCCGGCAGGTCATGGGCCGGCCGTTCGCCGCGCCGCCCGGCGTTCCGGAGGATCGCGTCGCCGCGCTGCGAGCCGCGTTCGACCAGACGATGGACGACCCGCAGTTTCGCGCCGAGGCCGAGAAGCAGGGACTCGAGATCAATCCGGTGACCGGCGTCGAGCTCGAGAAACTCGTAAGCGATCTCTACACGACACCGAAGGACGTGGTTTCCGAGGTGCGTGCGGTGATCGGCGCAGCCCGGCACTGATGTCGGACCGACCAAGGATCGTTGCATGGGCAAAATTCCGCTGACGCTCGCGTGCGGCGACTACGAAATCGTCAGACCCCTCAAGGAGGGCATCGTTCAGCCGGACGGGATCGACCTGACGGTGCTCACCAGGATGGATTCGACGACCCGCCACTGGCGTTTCCTGCGCAACCAGGAGTTCGACATGGCCGAGGCGTCGTGGTCCTCGTACCTTGTCGCACGCGACCAGGGCTTCGCGTTCGCCGCAATCCCCGTCTTTCTCCACCGCCGGTTCCGACACGGATTCATCTTCGTCAATACGTCCAAGGGCATCAAGAAACCGACGGATCTGATCGGCAGGAAGGTCGGCCTGAAGCAATATCAGGCAACCGCGATCGTCTGGATGCGCGGCATCCTCGAACACGAGTACGGGGTCCCTCACCGGTCGATCGAATGGTTCACGGAGCTCGACGAGAGCATCGAATTCACGCCGCCGCCGGATCTCAAGCTGACGCGCCTGCCGCACGAAAAGTCGGTCGAGAAGATGCTCGCGGAGGGCGAGCTCGATGCCCTCCTGCATCCCGATCTGATCAAGCCGCTGGTGGACAAGGATCCGCGGGTCGCGCGGCTGTTCCCCAACTATCGCGCCGAGGAGATCGCGTATTTCCAGAAGACGGGCATCTTCCCCATCATGCACGTGCTCGGCATCAAGCAGGAGATCATCGACAAGCATCCCTGGGTGCCGATCAACATGTATCGCGCGTTCGACGAGGCCAAGGCGATCGCCATGAAGCGCATGGAGAACCCTCGCATCGTCCCGCTGGTCTTCTACCGCGAGGCCTGGGAGGAACAGGAGGAGACTTTCGGCCGCGATCCCTGGCAATATGGATTGGGCGAGCAGAACCGTCGCACGCTCGAGGCGCTCATCACCTACTCGCACGAACAGGGCATGATCCGGCGGCGAATCCCGCTGGACGAACTGTTCCTCGACGTATCGCAAGGTCGCAAGCGCGGCGACGAATTCCGGATCTAGCCGCCGGCGGACCCGCGGCACGCCAGAGCGGCGCGCCGCGTTTCGGCAACAAACAGAAGCAGGAGACCTGCATGCTGCAGACGACCACGAAGGGTCAGGACCTGAGGGCCTGGATCGAGGAGATGGAAGCCGTCGGCGAGCTGACCCGGATTCAGGGCGCCGAGCGCGAGCGCGAGATCGGCGGCCTGGTCGACATCTTCCAGCGCAAGGTCGGCCGGCCAGCGCTCCTGTTCGAGGACGTGCCCGGCTATCAGCCCGGCTACCGCGTACTCGCCAACCTCTTTGTCTCGGTCAAGCGCATCGCGCTGACGCTCGGATTGCCGGAGAATACGAGCGAGATCGAGCTCGTTCGCTTCTGGCGCGACTACTTCCGGCAGGCGCCCACCATCGCGCCGACTGTCGTGGAGACCGGTGCGGTGCTGGAGAACGTGTTCACCGGCAACGACATCGACCTGCTCAAGATCCCTACGCCGCGCTGGCACGAGGACGACGGCGGCTACTACATGGGCACCGGCGGCATGGTGATCATGAAGGACCCGGAATCGGGCTGGATCAACTACGGCGCCTACCGGGTGCAGGTGCACGACCGGGCGCTCGCGACCGTGATGGCCTCCAAGGGCAAGCACGGCGACATCATCATGCGCAAGTACCACGAGCGCGGCGAGCCGTGCCCGATCGCGGTGGTGGTCGGCGTGCATCCCGGCCTGTTCGCGGTGGCCGGGCTGGAAGTGCCCTACGGCAAGAACGAATACGACGCGGCCGGCGGCCTGCTGCGACAGTCGATCCGGGTGATCAAGGGACCGAAGACCGGGCTGCCGATCCCGGCCGACGCCGAGATCGCCTTCGAGGGCTTCGTGCACAAGGACGACCGTATCGACGAGGGTCCGCTCGGCGAGTGGACGGGCTATTACGCCGGCGGCGAGAAGAAGGAGCCGGCGATCCGCGTCGCCACCTTCATGCATCGCAACGACCCGATCCTCACCGGGGCGATCCCGGCGGTGCCGCCGAACGACGACACGTTCTACCGCGGAACCTACCGCTCGGGCGCGGTCTGGCAGGAACTCGAAGCCGCCGGCGTGCCGGAGGTCAAGGGCGTTTGGTCGCACGAGGCGGGCGGCAGCCGGCTGTGGCTCACCGTGGCGATCAAGCAGCTCTACGGCGGCCATTCCAAGCAGGCGGGGCTGATCGCCTCGCAGTGTCACGCCGGCGCCTATGCCAACCGGGTGGTCGTGGTGGTCGACGACGACATCAACCCGGCCGACATGGACCAGGTGGTGTGGGCGATCTGCACGCGCTGCGATCCGCGCGACGACGTCGAGATCCTCAAGGGATGCTGGAGCACGGTGCTCGATCCGATGTCCTACCCGCCCGAGCACCGCAATCTCAATTCGCGCATGGTGATCGACGCCTGCGTGCCGTGGAACCGCAAGGCGACCTGGCCGAAGATCGTGCGCTCGAGCAAGGAGCTCGACGAGCACGTCCGGGCGAAGTTCGCGCGCTTCCTGCCTCCCGGCGTGTGAGCGCCGGCGGATTCGTTTGAGCGTCCGCGCCGGAAATTGGTATAGCTGAGGTCCGCGACGAGGTACCAAAGTGCTCGAGTGCGCAGGTGAGCCAGGATGAGTGAATCGAGGCGAATTTCCGTGACGGTCAACGGCCGGCGCTACGAGGAGGAGGTCGAGGTTCGGCTGACGCTTGCCGACTTCCTGCGCCACCAGCTCGGCCTCACCGGCACGCATCTCGGCTGCGAACACGGCGTGTGCGGCGCCTGCACGATCCTGCTCGACGGTCTCTCGGCGCGCTCCTGCCTCATGTTCGCCGTGCAGGCCGACGGGCACGAAATCACGACGGTCGAGGGAATTGCACCCAGCCCCGAGGAACTGCACCCGCTTCAGCAGGCGTTCCACGAGCACCACGCGCTCCAGTGCGGGTTCTGCACGCCCGGAATGTTGACCACGCTGCTGGAATTCCTGCGCGACAATCCCGATCCGTCCGAAGCGGACGTGCGCGTCGCCATTTCCGGCAATCTGTGCCGTTGCACCGGATATCAGAATATCGTGGTGGCGGCGCTCGATGCGGCCAAACGCATGCGCGGCGAAGCGAAGCGGCCCGCCTGAGGCCCGTCTCGACTTGCGGGAACCGGGACGCGCTCTCGATTGGATGTTCGGCCGCATGTTCTGCGGCGAGCCGGCATCAGCTTCACCGGATCGCGTCTCAGCTTTCCGGCCGGTCTGATTTTCTGTTCGCCAGCGCGACTGGGGCGACAGCGCGTACCTCGCGACCGGGCTGCCGCGATGGTCTGGTCATCAGGAGGACCGCGGCCACGACGCAACAAAGGCCGACCCAGGCCGTCGAATCGAGGCTTTCGTCAAGCCACAGGACGCCGATCAGGACCCCGATCGGCACCCGCAGATAGGCCTGCGCAGTCACGCCGATCGAGCCGAGGGTCTGGACGAGCCGGAAATAGAGCACGAGGGCGACGGCGGTCGAGAAGACCGCGAGGCCGAGCAGGGCAAGAAGCGAATCCAGACCCGGCGTCAACGCCCAGGGCCGATCGACGGCCAAGCTGACCGGGAGCAGAATCACCGCCCCGCAGGCGAGCGAGCCCGCCGCCGGCACGATCGGATCCATGCCCTTGAAGCTCCGGCCGAAGATCGCCGCTCCAGCATAGCAGACGGTGGCGGCCACGATGGCGAGCTGCGCCCAGACGTCACGTCCCAGCCCGTCGAGCGCCGGGATGCCGACGAGGAGACAAATTCCAGCAAGCCCGGTCGCAACGCCGAGCAGCTTGCGCATCGTCACCGGCTCGTGCCGGGCGAATGCGGCGGTCAGCACGAAGGCGAAGATCGGAGAGGTCGAATTGAGGATCGCGGCGAGCGCCGCTTCGACCGTGCGTTCGGCCCAGGCGATCAGCGCGAACGGCACCACGCTGTTGAGACAGGCCTGAATTGCAAACCGCCGCCACGTCGCGACATCCGTCGGCATGCGCCCGCCGCCGGCGCGAAGGACGGCGTGGAGAATTGCGGCGGCGATCGAGGTCCGGCACGCGATCAGCGTGATGGGTGGAATGGTGTCCACGCCGATCCTGACGAGCGTGTAGGACGCGCCCCAGACGGCCGCCAGGCTCAAAAGAAGCGTGCATTCCAGGGCCAGGTTTGGCTTCGCGGCGGTCATGACCGGCTGGGGTCCTCGGGGGCGCGACGGTTCTTAGCGCCGATTTCGCGCGCAACGTTACGGTCCCGGCCGAACCGTCGCCCGACATGTTCGGACGCAGGCGTTGCATCCGGATGTCGGTGGGCAGGCGCCCCGGTCCCGGCGAGATCGCGCCGACGGGAAGGCGGGCGCTCGCGGACATGCTGGGGTGCCGGCCGTCATCTTGTCAGCGCCGAAAAGGCCGATGACAATGGATCGTGACCATGTGTTCGGCTGCCGCGCGCGGCTGACCACAGACGATCAGGAAAGAAAGGACGACGCGTGGTGACTTTTCCCGAACGCTCCCAGCGCATTCTCACCACCCATGTCGGAAGCCTGCCGCGCCGCCCCTCGTTGTCGGCTCTGCTGTTTGCCAAGATGAGCAGGAAGCCGTTCGACGCCGACGCGCTGGCGCGAGAGACGCGAGAGGCGGTCTCGGAGATCGTTCGCAAGCAGCGGGAGATCGGCATCGACATCATCAGCGACGGCGAGCAGTCGAAGACGAGCTTTCAGCATTATGTTTCGGACCGGCTGTCCGGGCTCGAGCCCATCACGCCGAAGCCGGGCGAGCGCCGCACGCGAGAGAACCTGGCGTTTCCCGGCTTCTACAAGGGCGGCGCGCATTCGGGCTCGGCCCAGGCGCGGTTCGCATGCACGGGCCCGATCAAATATGTCGGCCAGAAGCAGCTGGCCGAGGACCTCGCCAATCTCAAGGCGGCGCTGGGCGAGCAGAAATCCGTGGGGGTATTCGTACCGGCCGTCTCGCCGTCGAGCTGCGCCGGCATCATGGAAAACCGCTACTACAGGACGGACGAGGAGCACGTCCTCGCCGTCGCCGAGGCGATGCGCGAGGAATACGAGGGGATCGTCGCGGCGGGATTCCAGGTGCAGATCGACGACCCGCGGCTCGCCATGCACTACATGCTCACGCCGGGCGAATCGACCGACGATGCGCGAACCTGGGCCCGTCGACGCATCGAGATCCTCAATCACGCGCTGCGCAACATTCCACCCGAGCGCGTCCGGCATCACACCTGCTACGGCATCAACATGGGCCCGCGGGTGAGCGATCTGGAGATGAAGTACCTGGCGGATCTGATCGTCACGATCCGCGCCGGCTTCTATTCCTTCGAGATGGCCAACCCGCGGCACGAGCACGAATGGCGGGTGTGGGAAACGGTGAAGCTGCCGGACGACAAGGTCCTGGTTCCCGGCTGCATCACCCACGCCTCGGTGATCGTCGAGCATCCCGAGCTCGTGGCCGAACGGATCGTGCGGTTGGCCCGGATCGTCGGCCGCGATCGCGTCATCGCCAGCAGCGATTGCGGATTTGCCTCGACCCTCGCACTCGGTCAGCCCCCGGAGGTGGAGCCGGAAATCGTCTGGGCCAAGTTCGAAAGCCTGGTGGCGGGCGCTCGCCTCGCCACGAAGACGCTCTGGAGCTGATCGGGATTTGCAGTTCTGGATTCGGCGTCTCGCACCCGGAGAGGAGCACCCCCATGTTGCACACGCCGCGATGGCTCTGCCTTGTGTTCGCCCTCGCCCTCGCAGGCATCGCTGGACATGCGCGCGGTGAGGATGCGTATCCGACCAAGCCCATACGGCTGATCGTGGGATTTGGCGCCGGCGGCCCGACCGACATTCCGGCGCGCTTCATCGCCGACAAGCTCGGCGAGCGACTCGGCCAGCACGTGGTGGTCGAGAACAAGCCGGCGGCCGCCGGGATGCTGGCGACGCGCTACGCGCTCACCCAGCCGAAGGACGGATATACGCTCCTTCTGTGCACGCATTTCGACGCCATCAACGTGGCGGTTCACAAGGACCCGCAATACGCGCTGTCCGATCTCGCCCCGATTTCGCTCGTGTCGAAGTACTTCTACGGTCTCGCCCTGTCCAATTCGGTCCCGGCGAACAGCCTGAAGGAGTTCGTCGCCTACGCCAAGGCGCATCCCGGTGAAATGAAATACGCGACTCTCGGTCCCGGATCGGCGCAGGAGATCTTCGCACGCCAGCTCGCGCGCCTGACCGGCATCGCCATGAGCGGCGTGCCCTATCGCAGCGGCTCCCAGATCATGCAGGACTTCGTGCCGGGCCGGGTGCAGTTCTACGTCTCGCCGATGCTCGCGCTGATGCCGTTGATCGGACACGATCAGGCCAAGGTGCTGGGCGTCTCGAGCCCCGAGCGGCTGGCAGCCGTGCCGCAGATTCCGACCTTGAAGGAACAGGGCATCGATTTCGTGCGCTTCGGCTGGCTCGGCGTCTGCGCGCCGGCCGGAACGCCGTCCGCGGTCATCGACCTGCTCAACAAGCACATTGCGAGCATCGTCACCTCGCCCGACTATCAGGCCCTGATCGAACGCGCCGCTTCGATTCCCGCGTCCTCGACGCCAGCGGAGCTGCGGGACGTGATCGACCAGACGCTCGCGGACGTGCGGCAGACCGTGCAGGAATTCGGACTGCAGCAGGAGTGAATTGATCGACCCCGGCCTGCGACCCGGCCGATCGCGAACGGCCGCGCGTCATGAGAAGGCGCCGGCCAAGGAGACCGGCGTCATGACTTTCGGGCGGGGCGGTAGGGAAGGAAGCCCCGGGCCGAAGCCCGGGGCTTCATGATCGCGAAAAAGGGGGGGTCCCAAGACTTTCGCGACCACAGGGGCCGGTCATCCGTCAAAACATTCGCGTATTGAAATTGTCCACGAGCCCGACGCCCTTCCAAGCAGTCGAAGCCTGCTCGGAGGCGTGCAGGTACACCGGGCAGGAACGATCCGCGTCATTCGATCAGAGGATGACGTTGGGAGACGTGTGGACATTCGCACCGGGCTGAGTTGGGAGCATCTCAGAGGCGCCGCCTGCGGGTGCGAGATCGCAGCCGATGCGCCGCGGCAAGAAGTCCGCCCAGCGGAGGACCCCGACGCGTCCATCTCTTCTCGGCTGCCGTGATGCATCGGCAATAGGCTGCACCTCTCGAGAGGTTGCGCACCGAATGCCTGCGACCGCGTCTCAGCAGCGTTCATTTCGACGCTGGAATATTTGCTGCACTGCGGGGTTGTGCCACACAGGCAATGGCGATCCGGCGGTTCTGTGATCTTTGAGAGCCGCCGCGGTCGCCGGGCAGGCCGTTGCACCGCCCATCCTGGAATTTGGAAATTCTTTTTTTCAAGCGCCGGCGCGCCGACGTCGCGTCGCCTCATTGAGAGGACACGTCACAGATGCGAACTGCTTTTCGGCGTGGGGCTCGCCTCACGCGAGGAATTCCGTTTTCCGGTTCGGCTTTCCCCGGCTTAGCGGGCACTCGCGCCTGGGATGCCGGGACTTGCCATTCGCGTGTGCGACCCGAGTCAGTCAGCCGCGAGGTCGGGCGCGATGGACGATAGAGAAAAGCTATCCTCGCTCATCGGCGAAATCTACGACGCAGCGCTCGAGCCGACGCTCTGGAAAGAGGTCCTCGAGAGGGCGGCGCAGTTCGTCGGCGGTTCCGCCGCCTCGTTGTTCATCAAGAATGCCGCCGATCTCACCGGCAACGTCGTCTACGATCACGGCACTGATGCCGAATATCGGCAACTCTATTTCGACCAATACATCAAGCTCGATCCGACCACGATCGGTCAGGTGTTCGCGCAGGTCGGGGAGCCGATCGCAACCTCCGACATCATGCCGTACGATGAATTTCTCGGCACGCAGTTCTATCGCGAGTGGGCGCGGCCCCAAGGCCTGGTCGATTTCGTCGGCGCCGTCATCGACAAGTCGGCGACAAGCGCGGCCATGTTCGGGGTCTTTCGCCACGAGCGCAACGGCATGGTCGACGAGCCGGCACGGCAGCGCATGCGCCTCATTGTCCCGCATATCCGACGCGCCGTGCAGGTCGCGAAGACCATGGATTTGAAACGGGCTGAAGCCGCCACCTTCGCGGATACGCTCGACGGGCTCGGCGCCGGCCTTTTCCTGGTCGACGCGAAGGGCCGACTTGCGCACGCGAATGCGGCCGGCCAGTCGATCCTGAGTGCCGGTGATTTGTTTCGCAGGTCCGCCGGGCGATTGACCGCCTGCGACCCGGCGGCCGACGCAGCCCTGCGCGACATCTTCTCCGCGTTGGACGGCGCGGATGGAGACGGGCGGGTCGGTACGAGGGGCATCGCGCTGCCGGTTGCCGGGCCCAGCGGCGAGCGCCTTGTCGCCCACGTACTGCCGCTGATATCGGGCGCCCGCCGCCGTGCCGGGCGCGCGTATTCGGCGGTGGCCGCCGTTCTCGTCAGCAAGGTGGGGCTTGAGCTGCCCTCTCGTCCCGAGATCATCGCAAAGGCGTACAACCTCACTCCGACCGAGCTGCGGGTGCTCCTGGGGATTGTCGAACTCGGCGGCGTCCCGGATGTGGCAACGGCGCTGGGGGTCGCCTACACGACCATCCGCACCCACCTCAGCCGC
>CAZIGW010000084.1:0-19586 GCA_964538565.1 uncultured Hyphomicrobiales bacterium
CAACAAGCGCACCGTCGAGCTCTTGTGGCACGGCATCTGGGCCTATGTGCTGGCGCAGGGCTTCGACGTGATGATCGGCTGCGCCAGCCTGCACGGCACCGATCCGGACCGGCTCGCGCTGCCGCTCGCCTTCCTGCACCATTTCGCCCGCGCGGGCGAGCCGTGGCGCACGCGCGCGCTCGCCCACCGCTACGTCGAGATGAACCGGATGCCGAAGAACGCGATCGACCCCAAGGCGGCGCTGCGCGCGCTGCCGCCGCTGATCAAGGGCTACCTGCGGCTCGGCGCCTACGTGGCCGACGGCGCGGTGATCGACCGGCGCTTCGGCACGACCGACGTCTTCATCGTGCTGCCGGTCGCGGCGATCAACGCGCGTTATATCGAGCACTTCGGCGCCGAGGCCGAACGCCACGCAGCATGATCCCGAAAAGTGGGCACCGGTTTTCGGACAAGATCATGCTCAAATCAAAGCATGATCCCGAAAAGTGGGTACCGGTTTTCGGACAGGATCATGCTCAAATCGACCCATGATCCCGAAACGTGGGTGCCGGTTCGCCGACGAGATCGTGCGCCGCGAGGTTGTCACAGCTTGCGCAGCGCCACTTGCTCGACCCGGTGGCTCTCGCCCTTGGTGAGGATGAGATCGGCGCGCGGACGCGTCGGCAGGATGTTCTCGTGCAGGTTGACGAGATTGATGCGCTCCCAGATCGCCGTCGCGGTGGCGATCGCCTCCTCGTCGGTCAGCTTCGAGTAGCGATGGAAGTAGGACTTGGGATCCCTGAACGCGGTGCCGCGCAGCGTGAGGAAGCGATCGACGTACCAGCGCGCCAGCACCTTCTCGTCGGCGTCCAGATAGACCGAGAAGTCGAAGAAGTCGGACACGAACGGACTGGCCTTGCCGTCCTTCGGCAGCCGGCCGGTCTGCAGTACGTTCAATCCCTCGACGATCAGGATTTCCGGCCGGTCGATCTCGATCCACTCGTTCGGCATCACGTCGTAGATGAGATGCGAATAGATCGGCGCGCGCACCGGCCGGCGTCCGGCCTTGATGTCGGAGAGGAAGCGCAGCAGCGCCGGCAGGTCGTAGCTCTCCGGAAATCCCTTGCGCTCCATCAGGCCTTCGCGCTCGAGCACGGCGTTGGGATAGAGAAAGCCGTCGGTCGTCACGAGGTCGACCTTCGGGACGTTCGGCCAGCGCGCGAGCAAGGCCTGCAGCACGCGCGCGGTCGTCGACTTGCCGACGGCGACCGAGCCCGCCACCCCGATCACGTAGGGCATCTTGCTGTCCTCGGTGGCGAGGAAGCGCTGCTGGGCGCGAAACAGGCGCTGCGTCGCCGCGACGTACACCGAGAGCAGGCGGGACAACGGAAGGTAGATCTCCTCGACCTCCGAGATGTCGAGCTGGTCGTTGAGCGAGCGCAGGCGCGAGACTTCCTCGGGCGTGAGCGTCATCGGCGTGTCTTCGCGCAGCGCAGCCCAGGCGGCCCGCGAAAAGACCCGGTAGGGCGACAGCGCGTCTTCGGTCCGTTGTTCCATCGGCTCGTCCGGGCGCTCTGTGCTTACATCCGGAGGATGGGGCGGGGTGACGATGCGGCGAAAGCCATCGATCAGGCTCCGCGCTCGGGCTTGCGCGAGGCCTTTTCCTCGAGGCCGGACTGCGCGGTGCGGCCGGCGAGCGCATGCTCGACCTCCGCCAGCGTGACCCCGCGGGCCCGAAGCAGGACCAGGAGGTGGTAAAGCAGGTCGGCGGTCTCGGCGACGAGGCGCTCCCGGTCCTCGCCGACCGCCGCGAGCGCGGTCTCGACCGCTTCCTCGCCGAACTTCTTGGCGCAATGGCCGACGCCGCGGTCGAGCAGCTTGCGCGTATACGACGTCTCGGCCGGGGCGCCGGCGCGCTCCTTAATGCGCCGTTCGAGGTCATGCAGGGTGAACGAGGTCATGCGCGGCTCCGGGCCTGAGATAACATCTGTGCCGGTGCGGGGCGAGGGGGTCAGGGATCGAGCCGCATGGGCAGGCCGGCCCGCGCCATGTGCTCCTTGGCCTGGCGGACCGTGAATTCGCCGAAATGGAAGATCGAGGCGGCGAGAACGGCGGTGGCGTGGCCGTCACGGATGCCCTCGACCAGGTGGTCGAGGCTCCCGACGCCCCCGGAGGCGATGACCGGGATGCCGACCGCGTCGGCCACCGCCCGGGTCAGGCGCACGTCGAAGCCCTGGCGGGTGCCGTCCCGGTCCATCGAGGTGAGCAGGATCTCCCCGGCCCCGAGCGCCGCCACCTCGCGCGCATAGGCGAGCGCGTCGATGCCGGTCGGCTTGCGGCCGCCGTGCGTGAAGATCTCCCAGCGCTCCTCGCCCGGCGCCGCCCTCTTTGCGTCGATCGCCACCACGATGCACTGGTCGCCGAACTTCTCCGCCGCCGCCTTCACGAATCCGCGGTCGTTCACCGCCGCGGTGTTGATCGAGACCTTGTCGGCGCCCGCCTGCAGCAGCGCGCGGATGTCGTCGATGGTCCGCACGCCGCCGCCGACGGTCAGCGGCATGAAGCAGGCCTCGGCGGTCCGCCGCACCACGTCGAGCATGATGCCGCGGTTCTCGTGGCTCGCCGTAATGTCGAGGAAGCAAAGCTCGTCGGCCCCGGCAGCGTCGTAGGCGATCGCCGCCTCGACCGGATCGCCGGCATCACGCAGGTCGACGAATTTCACGCCCTTGACGACGCGGCCGTCCTTGACGTCGAGGCACGGAATGACGCGGACCTTGAACATCGCTGCCGCTCCTCACGCCCCGCGGGCGCCGCGGATCAGCCGCAGCGCCTCGCCGGCGTCGAGCCGCCCGTCGTAGAGCGCCCGCCCGGCGATGGCGCCCGCGAGCTTGCGCGCGGAGGGCGCGAGCAGGCGTTCGACGTCCTCGATCGAGGCGAGCCCGCCCGACGCGATCACCGGAATGGCGACCGCTTCGGCGAGCGCGACGGTGGCGTCGAGGTTGAGCCCCGTCAGCAGCCCGTCGCGCGCGATGTCGGTGTACACGATGGCGGCGACGCCCGCGTCCTCGAAGCGGCGCGCAATCTCGAGCGCCGAGAGGTCCGACTCTTCCGCCCATCCCTGCACGGCGACGCGGCCGTCGCGCGCGTCGAGGCCGACCGCGATGCGGCCGGGTTGCCGGCGGGCCGCCTCGCGCACGAGCGCGGGATCGCGCACCGCCGCGGTGCCGATGATGACGCGATCGACTCCCTTGCCGAGCCAGGCCTCGATCGTCGCCATGTCGCGGATGCCGCCGCCGAGCTGCACCGGCAGCGCGACCGTCTCGAGAATGCGCTCGACCGCCACGGCGTTGACCGGCTTGCCCGCGAAGGCGCCGTCGAGATCGACGATGTGGAGATACTCGAAGCCCTGCATCTCGAAGAGATGCGCCTGCGCGGCGGGATCGCGGTGAAACACGGTCGCGCGCGCCATGTCGCCCTGTTCGAGGCGCACGCAGACGCCGTCCTTCAGATCGATGGCGGGAAAGAGAATCACGGATTCCACTTCAGGAAATTGGCGATGAGCCGCAGGCCCAGCCGCTGGCTCTTCTCCGGATGAAACTGGGTGCCCGCGCAGGTGTCGCGCGCCACGATAGCGGTGACCGGTCCGCCGTAGTCCGCTTCGGCGACGAGATCCGCCCGGTCGGCCGGCTTGAGCTGGTAGCTGTGCACGAAATAGGCGTGCAGCCCGTCGTCGCCGAGCGCGATGCCGTCGAGCAGCGGATGCGCGCGCACCGCCGCGAGCGTGTTCCAGCCCATGTGCGGAATCTTCAGCGAGGGATCGCGCGGCACGATGCGGTCGACCTCGCCGGCGATCCAGCCGAGGCCTTGCGTGACGACGTACTCGCGCCCGCGCTCGGCCATGAGCTGCATGCCGACGCAGATGCCGAGGAACGGCCGGCCGTTGCGGCGCACCGCCTCCTCCAGGGCTTCCACCATGCCGTCGAGCGCGTCGAGACCGCGGCGGCAGTCCGCGAACGCGCCGACGCCGGGCAGCACCACGCGATCGGCGCGCCGCACGGTTTCCGGATCGCTGGTGACGAGGATCGGCTGCGCGTGTCCGCTTTCGCGCGCCGCGCGCTCGAACGCCTTGGCGGCCGAATGCAGATTGCCCGAACCATAGTCGACGATGGCGACGCTCACCGGCTGGCTCCGGGCTCCGGAAAGAGGCCGATGATGTCGGTCGAGCCGCCGGGCACGCGGCCGGGCGGTGGCGGGACGTTCGCGATCGGGCGGCGCGCGCGTTCGGCGGTGCTGCGCGCGTCGAAGAAGCGCCGCTCGGCGAGTTCGATCCCGTCGGCGATGACCACACCCGCCTCCCGCCAGCCGCGCCGCCGGAGCGTCCAGCCCCGCAGGCTCGCGGCCTCAAGACCGAGAAGGAGCGCGAGAATGAATCCGACCGCGGATTCGAGGCCACCCGAGGCCCCGAGGGCGACCAGCCCGATCCCCAGCGCGGCGACGAGAATCACGTATCCGAGCAACACCAGCCACAGCCGGCGCCAGAGGATCCACAATGGTCCGAACAGGAAGGCGCCCCACGAAAAGCCGTCGCGCACGAACACGAAGCGCTCCGCGCCGGCGCGGGATTCCTCGCCGGTCAGCGGCGGCTCGAACACCGAATAGACCGCCATGGTGAACTCCCGTCTCAGCCGCCGAGCCGCCCCTTCGTCGAAGGCACCTCGTCGGCCGCGCGCGGATCGATGGCGACCGCGGCGCGCAACGCGCGGGCAAGGCCCTTGAAGCACGACTCGGCGATATGGTGGTCGTTGGACCCGTAGAGCGTTTCGACGTGCAGCGTGATCCCGGCGTTCACCGCGAAGGCCTGGAACCACTCGTTCACGAGCTCGGTGTCGAACGCGCCGACCTTGTCGCGCGCGAACTCCGCCCTGAACACCAGGAACGGCCGTCCCGAGATGTCGATCGCGACCCGGGTCAGCGCCTCGTCCATCGGCACATGCACGTCGGCATAGCGGGTGATGCCCTTCATGTCGCCGAGCGCCTGCTTCACCGCCTGGCCGATCGTGATCCCGACGTCCTCGGTCGTGTGGTGGTGGTCGATGTGCAGGTCGCCCTTCGCCCGCACGGTCAGGTCGATGCGCGAATGGCGGGCGAGCAGGTCCAGCATGTGGTCGAGAAAGCCGATGCCGGTCGCCACCGAAGAGGCTCCGGTCCCGTCGAGATCGACCGCGACCTCGACCTCGGTTTCCCTGGTCGCGCGCTTGACCGCTGCCTTGCGCATGAAACACTCCCTGAGGCCGTTTCGGCCGGGCGATCTATTATCAGGGGTTGTCGTCGTTCGCCACTGCGGCACGGCGCCGAGGGCAGCCCGGTGACGCCGCCCGGTCTGATTGAATCCCCGCCGGTTCGTGCCTAAATCAGCTTTTCAGACCCGCTGAGTCACCCCATTCCCATGCAGTCTTCCCACTCCGACCTGTGGCACGGCACCACGATCCTGACGGTCCGCAAGGGCGGCACGGTCACCATCGGGGGCGACGGCCAGGTGTCGATCGGGCAGACCATCGTCAAGGCCAACGCCCGCAAGGTCCGCCGCCTCGCCAAGGGCGACGTGATCGGCGGCTTCGCGGGGGCCACCGCCGACGCGTTTACCCTGTTCGAGCGTCTCGAAGGCAAGCTCGAGCAATGCCCCGGCCAGCTCATGCGCGCCGCGGTCGAGCTCGCCAAGGACTGGCGCACCGACCGCTACCTTCGCCGGCTCGAAGCCATGATGATCGTGGCCGACCGGGACGTGTCGCTGGTGCTCACCGGGACCGGCGACGTGCTCGAGCCCGAAGGCGGCGTCATGGGCATCGGCTCGGGCGGCAATTATGCGCTGGCGGCGGCGCGCGCGCTGATCGACACCGAGCTCGACGGCGAGACCATCGTCAAGAAGGCGATGGCGATCGCCGCCGACATCTGCGTCTACACCAACCGCAACCTGACCATCGAAACCCTGAAGACGGCGTAGCCCGCGTTCCCATGACCGATTTTTCCACCCGCGAGATCGTCTCCGAGCTCGACCGCTTCATCATCGGCCAGTCCGACGCCAAGCGCGCGGTCGCCATCGCGCTGCGCAACCGCTGGCGGCGGCTGCAGCTCGACGAGCGCCTGCGCGAGGAGGTGATGCCGAAGAACATCCTGATGATCGGCCCGACCGGCGTCGGCAAGACCGAGATTTCCCGCCGGCTCGCCAAGCTCGCCAACGCGCCGTTCATCAAGATCGAGGCGACGAAGTTCACCGAGGTGGGCTACGTCGGCCGCGACGTCGAATCGATCATCCGCGACCTCGTCGAGATCGCCCTGGTCCAGACGCGCGAGCGCAAGCGCAAGGACGTGCAGGCGCGCGCGCATCTCGCCGCCGAGGAGCGCGTGCTCGACGCCCTCGTCGGCGCCAACGCAAGCGCCGCGACCCGGGAGGCCTTCCGCAAGCGGCTGCGCGCCGGCGAGCTCGACGACAAGGAAATCGAGGTCGAGGTGCAGATGACCGGCGGCGGACTGCCGATGTTCGAGATCCCGGGCATGCCCGGCGCGCAGATGGGTGCGATCTCGATCGGCGACATCTTCGGCAAGCTCGGCAACCGCACCAGGACGCGGCGGCTGGTGGTGAAGGAGTCCTACGACATCCTCATCAACGAGGAGTCGGACCGGCTGCTCGACCAGGACCAGCTCGTGCAGGAATCGCTCAGGGCGGTCGAGAACAACGGCATCGTGTTCCTCGACGAGATCGACAAGATCTGCGCGCGCGAAGGCCGCGTCGGCGCGGACGTGTCGCGCGAAGGCGTGCAGCGCGATCTCCTGCCGCTGATCGAAGGAACGACGGTCTCGACCAAGCACGGCTCGGTGAAGACGGACCACATCCTGTTCATCGCCTCGGGCGCGTTCCACATCTCCAAGCCCTCCGACCTCCTGCCCGAATTGCAGGGCCGCCTGCCGATCCGCGTCGAGCTCAGGGCTCTCACGCGCGAGGACTTCCGCCGTATCCTGACCGAGACGGAAGCCTCGCTGATCAAGCAGACGGTCGCCCTGATGGCGACCGAGGGCCTGACGCTCGAATTCACCGACGACGCCATCGACGCGATCGCCGACATCGCGGTCGCCGTCAATTCGAGCGTCGAGAACATCGGCGCGCGCCGGCTGCAGACGGTGATCGAACGGGTGCTCGACGAGATCTCGTTCTCGGCGCCCGACCGGTCGGGCGAAACGATCCGGATCGACGCCGCCTACGTGAACGCCCACATCGGCGACCTCGCCCGGAACGCCGACCTGTCGCGGTTCATTCTCTGAACCGGCCGCGCCGAGGCAAGCCTCGCCTCGCTCATTCGGCGGAGGCTGTGGTGCGCCGCCGGCGCAGACGCACGTAGAGCGCGCCCTCCCCGCCGTGCCGGGCGCTCGCCGCCTCGTAGCCGAGCACCACCCGGCGCAGGTCGGGACCGCCGAGCCAGAGCGGCACCTGCCGCCGCAGCACCCCGCGCTCCGCAGCGGCGGCACGCGCGCCCTTGCCGGTGATCACCAGGACGAATTTCGCGCCGCGCGCCTGCGCGCGTCGCAGGAAGCTCACCAGCGCGTCGTGCGCTTGCTCCTGGGTCATGCCGTGCAGATCGATGCGGGCATCGATCGGGTCGGTCCCGCGCTTGAGCCGGCGCGTGGCGCGCCGGTCGATCGGCGCAAGCGGCGGCGACGGCGGGGAGCGGACGGGCGACGGCGCGGCGGCCGCCGGTTTCGCCGACTTGGCGGGCTTGGCGGGCGCGGGCGATCCGGCCGGATTCTTGCCGGCGGCGTCGCCGGCATGGAGGCGCCCGGTTCGCGGCTTCAACGGCGCCACCGAGCGGGTGACATGGAACCACAATTCGCGGTCGATCTCGGTCAGCAGTCGGCGGCGCGACCGCGGCTTCTCCTCGCGCGTCATGACGCGGATCCTGGCCTGCGCCCGCGCGGTGGCGGTGCATCGCGCTCCGAGACGGGCTTTGCCTGGTTGCGCCGGACCTTGCGCGCGTCGCGTTCGGCGGCCGGCCCGCTCTTGGCGGCAGCCGCAGGCTTGGCACGCGGGACCGGCACGGTGCCGTCCGATGCCGCCGCGCTCGCGACGAGCGGCGAGGACGGGCGGGGGCGTGGCATCGGAACGCGCGGGGCCTCCTTCGCCGGATCGATCTCGCGCGGCACCAGCATGGTGAAGCGTCCGTTGTGCCGGATGCGGCCGGCCACGTGCGCGGCCTGCGCGTCCGCACCGAAATAGATGTCGGCGCGCGCCGGCCCGACGATCGCCGATCCGGTGTCCTGCGCGATCATCAGCCGGCGGAAGCGGGTGGTCGGCTGCTCGCTGTCGATCGGCAGGTCGGCCTCGATGAAGAACGGCGTCCCGTAGGCGTGCAGCGCCTTGTCGATGGCGATCGAGCGCCCCGGCGTGAGCGCGACGCCCTCGCCGCCGCGCGGCTCGTCGTGATCGGACAATTGCACCACGCGGAAGAACACGAACGACTTGTTGCGCCGGCGCAGTTCCTTGCCCTCGTCCGGATGGGCCATCATCCAGTCGCGGATGCGGTCCATCGACATTTCGTCCTTGGGAATGATGTTGCGCTCGATCAGGATGCGGCCGACCGGCGTATACGGATGACCATTGTGGGCGTCGTAATTGATCCGCAGCACGGTGCCGTCGCGCAGCCGCACGCGCGCCGAACCCTGGATCTGGATGAAGAAGGCGTCGATGGGATCCTTCAGCCAGCAGATTTCGAGATTTCGCCCCTCGAGCGCGCCGTCCTCGATCGCGGCGCGGTCGAAATACGGCACCAGCTTGCGCTTGCCGACACGGCGCAGCACCGCGCCCTTGTTGGGAAACTCGCCCCGGCGGTGGCGCCGGCCGTGCGAGACGACGAGATCGCCCGGACGGCGATAGAGCGGGATCGTGAATTCCCCGTCGCGATGGCGCGAGCCTTCGGCGATCGGCTCGTAGTAGCCGGTGAGGAAACCCTCGGGCTGGCCGATCTTGGTGATGCGTACCGGGCGGAAATTCTCCTCGAAGAATTGCCGGGCGCCTTCCCCGTCGTGCACGCTCGCGGAGAGAGCCCGTCGGCAGACCGCGATCAGCGCGGCGTGCATCGAGCGCGCGGGCCGCGGGGCGGCCGCGCCGCTGGCGATCGCGTGGCAGCTCTTGAGGAAGGTCGCGAACGCGGCCGCGTGGTCGTCCTGCGTCCAGCCGTCGAGATCGCTCCAGGAGACCGGTTCGATCTGCGTCTCGGGCAGCCGCAACGGACCGACGGCATGCGCGGCGTGATCGGGCTTTCGCGGCTTGTGGCCGTGCTTGCGCGCGGAAAGGGAGGGTTCCGCCATGACGGCGAGAATAGCAATGGAGAGCGTCGCGTTGCGGACGGCCTTACGGCCGAGAGCTCCCAGCACCCCCCGGCCCCTCCGTCATTGCCCCGCTTCGGTCGCCACCAGTTTCCAATTCGGATCGCGCGAGGACACGTCGCGGGCGAACGTCCAGACGTCGGTGACTTCCGTGACCCGATCGGCGCTGCCGTCGATCACGTTGCCCTCGCGGTTGCGCGTGGCCGAGACGAGCTGCGAAACGAACCGCATGGTGATCTGCGCGGTGCGTCCGCGCAGCTCGGCGGCGGTGATGTCGCTCGTGTCGATCGAGACGAATCGGGTTTCGACCGTTTCGCCGCGCCCCTCGCGTTCACGGATCGCCGCATCGAACCCGTCGTAGACCTCGCGCGAGAGAAGGTTCTTCAGGTTGCGGCGGTCGCCTTCGGCGAACGCCGTGACGATCATCTCGTAGGCCGCCCGCGCGCCGGCGATGAAGTGCTTGGGCTCGAAGGTGTTGTCCTCGGCCGCGATGGCGTCGAGACCGGCCGCGACCGCCGATCCCGGAGCCGCGACACCCTTCCAGCGTTCCGCCGGTTCCGGCGTCTCGGCCGGCTTCGGTGCAGCTTCGCCGACGCGGCTCGGCAGCGCGACCACCTTGTCGCTCGCCGGGCTGCGAACGGTATCGCGGGCCGAATAGGGGTCGTAGGGCGGACGCTCGCGGCCGGTCCGCTGACCGAGCACGCTGCGCAGCCGCAGAAAGATGAACACCGCGAGCGCCAGGAAGATGATGGTGTAGATATCGAACACGTCTTGCATGCTCTCGCTGGCCGAGGACGGGTGATGAAGGACCGAGGCCGGGCCGCCGCGCGGTGATTGAAGCCGGTTTTGCCGATATTATGTAAGCACGCGACTGAGCCGATCCAGAGGCAGCGACCTCAGGCCGGTTCGACGGTGCGCCACCTGGGGACCTTAGACGATCCCCGACGCCCCGCCAACCTTCAACGTCAGCTTGGGAAACGAGCGGGATGCGCGTCGGACGATGGATTGTCGTGGGGTTTCTCGGCCTGCCGGCTGCGGAGATCCTGGTTTTCATCGTTGTCGCGGCCAACATTGGTTTCATCAACGCGCTCGCCCTCGTGGTGGCGACCTCGCTCGCGGGTGCGCTGGTGTTGCGGTCGGCCGGCCGCGCACGCTTTGGTCAATTCCGCATGGCGGCCGTCAACGGCCGGATCGCCGCGATCGACGCGCAGGGGGCCGACCTGCTCACCGTGCTCGGCGGAATTCTGCTGCTGATCCCGGGATTTGTGACCGATTGCCTGGGTGCGCTCCTGCTCGTGCCGGCGATCCGCCGCTGGATTGGCGCGACGCTTCGCCGCGTCCTGGTACCGGGCCGAAGCCAGGACTCCTCGGTGGTCGATCTGGAACGCGGAGAATGGGAGCGAGTCCCCGATCGGGAACTGCCGGACCGGCGCAGCCGCAGCGCCTGAGGCCGCCGCCGCCGGTCTTTCTTGTCCCGCCTCATCGCCTGTGTTAGCCACACCGCCATTCCGGCGGGCAAGCGAAGCAGTAGGAGAGTTCATGGCGACGACGACCAACGGGGGCCAGGGCCAGCCGCCGCAGCTCAATGTCCTTGCCCAATATATCAAGGATCTCTCGTTCGAGAATCCGAACGCACCGAAGTCGCTGATGCCGAAGGAGCAGCAGCCCGCGATCAACATCCAGATCAACGTCAACGCCAAGCCGATCGCCGAAAACGACGTCGAGGTGGAGTTGCGGCTCGAAGGCAAGGCCGAATCGACCGGATCGGTGCTGTTCAGCTTCGATCTTCTGTTCGCCGGCGTATTCCGGCTGCAGAACATTCCGCAGCAGGACGTCGGTCCGATCCTGATGATCGAATGCCCGCGCCTGCTCTTCCCGTTCGCGCGCGAGATCGTGGCGTCGACGGTCCGCAACGGCGGCTTCCCTCCGCTCCTGCTCGACCCGGTCGACTTCGTGGCGCTCTACCGCCAGAAGGTCGGCCAGCTTCAACCGCAGCAGGCTTCCGCACCGTCCGCCTGACGCCGCCGCCGTGAAGGCCGGACAGACGGCGCCCGAGCGCGGCCGGCGGGCGCCGGCGGCGTGCCGCGCCGGCGACGGCCGATCCGCGACCTCGCAACCAAAGTGTGACGACCGCCGGCTTGTCGCTTCCGCGCCGCCCGTCGCATAATGAATGTCGCAATGGCAACGAGCGAGCGCCGGCGCGCGATGGCTCCGACGCGATCGGCCCGCCCGGGAGGAGCAGATCCATGGCTGACAAGACCTACGCCGTTCCGGCCGAATGGGCGAAACGCGCCTACATCGACGACGCGAAGTACCGGGACATGTACGCGCGCTCGATCACCAAGCCGGACGAATTCTGGGGCGCGGAGGCCAAGCGCGTCGACTGGATCAAGCCGTTCACGAAGGTGAAGAACACCTCCTACGATCCGCACAACGTCTCGATCAAATGGTTCGAGGACGGGACGCTCAACATCGCCCACAACTGCATCGACCGCCATCTTGCCAGGCGCGGCGACCAGGTGGCGATCATCTGGGAAGGCGACGATCCGAAGGAAGACAAG
Organism: uncultured Hyphomicrobiales bacterium; assembly: GCA_964538565.1. GTDB lineage: Bacteria > Pseudomonadota > Alphaproteobacteria > Rhizobiales > Xanthobacteraceae > CAYVBN01. Next base: position 11,916 of record CAZIGW010000084.1, read on the forward strand.
AAGATCACCTATCGGCAACTGCACGCCGAGGTCTGCCGCTTCGCCAATGTGCTCAAGGCGCGCGGCGTCAAGAAGGGCGATCGCGTCACCATCTACCTGCCGATGATTCCCGAGGCCTGCTACGCGATGCTCGCCTGCGCGCGCATCGGCGCCATCCACTCGGTCGTGTTCGGCGGCTTCTCGCCCGACTCGCTTGCGGGCCGCATCGAGGACGCGCAGTCGAGCGTGCTGATCACCGCCGACGAAGGCGTGCGCGGCGGCCGCAAGATCCCGCTCAAGGCCAATTCGGACGCCGCGGCGGACAAGGCAGGCGGCGTCAGCACCATGATCGTCGTGCGCCGCACCGGCGCCGCGGTCGCCATGAAGGCGGGACGCGACTTCTACTATGACGAGATCGCCAAGACGGTGCCGGCCGACTGCCCGTGCGAGGAGATGAACGCCGAGGATCCGCTGTTCATCCTCTACACCTCGGGCTCGACCGGGAAGCCGAAGGGCGTGCTGCACACGACGGGCGGCTATCTGGTCTACACCTCGATGACGCATCAGTACGTGTTCGACTACCACGACGGCGACATCTACTGGTGCACGGCCGACGTCGGCTGGGTGACGGGCCACAGCTACATCGTGTACGGGCCGCTGGCGAACGGCGCCACCACGATGATGTTCGAAGGCGTGCCGAACTACCCGACCGTCTCGCGCTTCTGGGAGGTCGTCGACAAGCACAAGGTCAACATCTTCTACACCGCCCCGACGGCGATCCGCGCGCTGATGCAGGCGGGCGACGCGCCGGTGAAGAAGACCTCGCGCGCCTCGCTGCGCCTGCTCGGCACCGTCGGCGAGCCGATCAATCCCGAGGCCTGGGAATGGTATCACCGCGTGGTCGGCGACGGCCGTTGCCCGATCGTCGACACGTGGTGGCAGACCGAGACCGGCGGCATCCTGATCACGCCGCTGCCGGGCGCCATCGCGTGCAAGCCGGGTTCGGCCACCAAGCCGTTCTTCGGCGTCATCCCGCAGATCGTCGACGGCAGCGGCAACGTGCTGGAGGGCGCCTGCGAGGGCAACCTGTGCATCGCCGATTCCTGGCCCGGGCAGATGCGCACCGTGTACGGCGACCACCAGCGCTTCGTCGAAACCTACTTCAAGACCTATCCGGGCAAGTACTTCACGGGGGACGGCTGCCGCCGCGACGCCGACGGCTACTACTGGATCACCGGCCGGGTCGACGACGTCATCAACGTAGCCGGGCATCGCCTGGGTACCGCCGAGGTCGAGAGCGCGCTCGTCGCCCACCCGAAGGTCTCGGAAGCCGCGGTGGTGGGCTATCCGCACGACATCAAGGGCCAGGGAATCTACGCCTACGTGACCCTGATGGCGGGCGAGAAGCCCGACGAGGCGTTGCGCAAGGAGCTCGTCCAGTGGGTGAGGAAGGAGATCGGCCCGATCGCCTCGCCGGACCTGATCCAGTTCGCCCCGAGCCTGCCCAAGACCCGCTCCGGAAAGATCATGCGCCGCATCTTGCGAAAGATTGCGGAAGACGAGTTCGGAAACCTGGGCGACACGTCGACGCTGGCCGACCCTGCCGTGGTCGACGACCTGGTCAACAACCGGCAGAACCGCCGCTCAGCCTGACCGGGGCAGGGCCGGCGACCCGGCGACCCGGGCTCAGGCCGTGCACCCGGCGGGGCCAGGCGTGTCCGCCCTGTGGGACCCTTCTCCAGGGCGCGTCCGGGGCGCGCGGTGACGTCCCCGGATGGATGGCCGATGCATCGCCCCGACCGGGCGCCAAGGTGACCCCCCGGTCGTCGTCATGCGCTGACCGCTCGCCTCGCGCCGGATCAGAAATCCGAGCAGATGCCCTTCACCTCCCAGTCGCCGTAGCGAGCGGGATCGAGGCCGTCTGCGCGGCCGTGCAGCTCCTTGGGACGTTCCGTCGCCTTGCGATCGAGTTCCGCTCGTCGCGCCGCCGCTTCCGCCAGCGCGCGTTCGGCGGCCGGCGTGAGAGGCTTGCGCTGATCGGGCGTGGTCGTCGGGCTCACGTCCCCGCGCGAGCGATCGGGTGTCTGGTCGATCGAGCCCATGGCTCACTTCAACACTCCTTCTCTGTGGCGCCGTCAAGGCGCCGCCGCCGGGCGCGGCACGCGGCCGCGTGAGCGCGGACCCTCTTGAAGACGTCCGCCACGCTTCCCATCTCCGTGCGCCGGTACCGGCACGGTTCGATATCACCGCCGGTCGGCCCCGCCGGCCGGGCGGAAGGTGACTTTTCTCAAGGCCGCCGCCGGACACGGGGTCTTGGATCGTCCACGTCGCCCGAAGGCGAGCACTTTTCGGCCTCGAGGGGATCGCGATGAACTACTTGCGCACGGCCATTCTGCTCGCGGGGCTGACCGCCCTGTTCATGGGCGTGGGTTATCTGATCGGCGGCCAGAGCGGCGCGATGATCGCGTTTCTGGTCGCCGCCGCGATGAACTTCTTCAGCTACTGGAACGCCGATCGCATCGTGCTCTCGATGCACGACGCGCACGAGGTGGACGAGCGCACCGCGCCGGAGTTCGTCGCCCTGGTGCGCGAGCTCGCCGGCCGAGCCGGCCTGCCGATGCCGCGCGTCTATCTGATGGACAACCCGCAACCCAACGCGTTCGCGACCGGTCGCAATCCGCAGCATGCGGCGGTGGCGGCGACAACCGGATTGCTCAACATGCTCACGCGCGAGGAAGTCGCCGGCGTGATCGGACACGAGCTTGCGCACGTCAGGAATCGCGACACGCTCACCATGACGATCACGGCGACGATCGCCGGCGCCATTTCCATGCTGGCGCAGTTCGGCCTGTTCTTCGGCGGCCAGCGCGACAACAACAGCGGCGCCGGAGTGATCGGCACGCTGGTGATGGTGATCGTCGCGCCGATTGCCGCGATGCTGGTGCAGATGGCGATCAGCCGCACGCGCGAATACGCCGCCGACGAGATGGGGGCGCAGATCTGCGGACGGCCGGCATGGCTTGCGTCCGCGCTCGCCAAGATCGACGCGGCGGCGCATTCGATTCCCAACGAGACCGCCGAGCAGATGCCGGCGACCGCGCATCTCTTCATCATCAATCCGCTCTCCGGCGCCCGGATGGACAATCTCTTCTCGACCCATCCGTCGACCGAGAACCGCATCGCCGCGCTCGATCGGCTGGCGGCGCGCATGGGGCAGGGCGGTTCCGCCGCCCGTTCGACCTCGCCGCGGTACGAGGCGCCGCGCGGGCCGTGGAACACCGGAGCCCGGCCGCGCGGTCCGTGGGGATGAGCGCACCCCGTTTTCGCCAGCCGCCCGGAATGCCCGGCGATTTGCCCGCCGGGGCCTTTTCTCGCCCCGGCGGATCATCTATCGGCTGCGGTGGGCGTGAAACCGATCGCTTGATTTCCCGCCCGTTCGCGTCCAATCCCCTTCGGCTGCCCGCATGAGCGGGCTGAACGCCGAAGTGCCCTCGCGCAAACGATGATGACTCCGAACGCCGCCCGCCGGTCCGACGTCCCGGGCCTCGCCGCCCGTCGCGTCGCGGCCGACATTCTCGACGGCGTGCTGCGGCGCGGACGCCCGCTCGACGAACAGCTTGACGGCCCTCATGCCCATTCGGGGCTCGCCGTGCTGGCCGACCGCGACCGGGCGCTGGTCCGACGCCTCGTCGCGACGGTGCTGCGCCGCCTGGGAACGTTGCGCCATCTGATCGAAGCGCGTCTCGAGCGCGGCGCTCCGCCCGACGCTCCGCGGGTCGAAACCGCGCTGCTGCTCGGCGCCGCGCAGATCCTCTTCCTCGACGTGCCGGACCACGCCGCGGTCGACCTCTCCGTGCGCCTCGCTCGATCGGACCGGCGCGCCGGGCGATATGCGGGCCTCGTCAACGCGGTGCTTCGGCGTCTCGCCGCAACCGGACGCGAACGTCTCGCCCCCGTCGACAGCATCGCCATCGATACGCCAGCCTGGCTTCTCTCTCGCTGGGTGCGCCGCTACGGCGAGACGACCGCGCGCGCCATCGCGGCCGCCAATGCGCGCGAGCCCGCCCTCGACCTGACGGTGAAATGCGATGCGGCGCGATGGGCCGAGCGGCTGCGCGGCCGCGTCCTGCCGACCGGATCGGTGCGCGTGGCGGCGCACGGTCCGGTGTCGCTCCTTCCCGGTTTCGCGGAAGGGGCGTGGTGGGTGCAGGACACGGCGGCGGCCCTACCGGCTCGTCTGCTCGGCGAGGTGGCCGGCAGGAGCGTCGCCGATCTGTGCGCGGCACCCGGCGGCAAGACGGCGCAGCTCGCTCACGCCGGCGCCCGCGTCGTCGCGGTCGACCGCTCCGAGAGCCGACTGGCGCGGCTGCGCGACAACCTGGCTCGCCTTCACCTGCAGGCGCAAACCGTGGCGGCCGACGTCGCGGAGTGGAAGGCCGGACCGTTCGACGCCGTCCTGCTCGACGCGCCCTGCTCGTCGACCGGGACGATCCGACGCCATCCCGACATTCCGTGGATCAAACGGGAGGCGGACATCGCGGCGCTCGTCGGCGTGCAGGCGCGCCTTCTCGACCGCGCGGTCGACCTGCTCGCGGCCGGCGGCGTGCTCGTGTTCTGCACCTGCTCGCTCGAGCCGGAGGAAGGCGAGCAGGCGATCGAGGCCTTGCTGCATCGGGACTCGCGCGTGCGTCGTCGCCCGATTACCGCCGCGGAGGTGAACGGGCTGGACGAACTGTTGACGCCGGCCGGCGATCTGCGAACGTTGCCATGTCATTTGCCCGATCCGGAGCCGCAGCTGGGTGGACTCGACGGCTTCTACGCGGCACGGCTTGAGCGAATCTGAGCGGCTCTCCTCGCCCCGATTATGCAGCTTGCCCGCGATGGGCCCTTGGCTATGGTGTCCGACCAAAGCGGGAGTGGACACCCGCGACAGCGGAAGGGCTGGCCGTACATGTCCCGCGCCTTGATCGCGGACCGTTTAAGGCTGTCGTGGTTGCTGCTGCGACGAGGTGCCCATCACCTCGTCGCACGGATTCTCACGAATCGGTTCCTGCGGCTGCCGCTTCCGGGCAAGGCCGAGCGACTCGTCATCGCCCCGCAGGACCTCCGGACGGCGGACCCGACCCGCGCGAGCGAGATCTACGCCGGCCGTTTTGCGTTCGCCGGTAAGATCGTGGTGTGCGACGGCCGATCTCCGTTCGAGATGGTGCCGCCTTCGGACGAATGGGCGGAGGTGCTGCTCGGGTTCGGCTGGCTTCGCCATCTGCGCGCCGCCGACGCCAACATCACGCGCGCCAATGCGCGCGCGCTCGTCGACGAATGGATCACGCTGGTCGGCTCCTGGGACGCGTTTGCGTGGCGCCCCGAGATCCTGGCGCGGCGCACGATCTCCTGGCTCACGCACGCGCCGGTCATTCTCGACGACGCCGACGTGCGATTCTATCGCCGGTTCCTCCGCAACCTGACGCGGCAGGTGCGCTATCTGCGCCTGACCGCCTGCACGACGCGCGCCGGTGTTCCCCGCCTGCAGGCACGGATCGCGCTTGCGTACGCGGCCTTGTGCATGGCGGGCCAGATTCGCCACCTGCGCAAGGCCACCGCCGCGCTGGTCGAGGAGATCGAGCGGCAGATCCTGCCCGACGGCGGCCACATCACGCGCAATCCGGCGGCGCTCATCGAGCTTCTGCTCGACCTGCTGCCGCTGAGCCAGGCCTACACGGCCCGCAACGTCTCGCCCCCGGGCGCGCTGTTGAACGCCATCGACCGCATGATGCCGATGCTGCGATTCTTCCGCCACACCGAGGGAACGTTCGCGCTGTTCAACGGCATGGGGCCGACGCCGCCCGACCTCCTGGCGACCATCCTGGCCTACGACGACGCGCGCGGGACGCCGGTGAACAACGCGCCGTATTCCGGCTATCAGCGCATCGAGAACGGCGGCTCCGTGCTCCTGATGGACACGGGCTACGCACCACCGGTCGACATGAGCGCCGAGGCCCACGCCGGCTGTCTGTCGTTCGAACTCTCTTCGAAGCTGCAACGCATCGTGGTGAACTGCGGATTGCCGGCGACCGGCCGCGAAAGCTGGCGCCATGTCGCCCGCGCGACGGCGGCGCACTCGACCGTTACCTTCAACGACACGTCCTCCTGCCGCTTTCTGAGCGCCGGACCGTTCCGGCGCATGTTCGGCACCTCCATGGTGGGCGGGCCGGGGACGATCACGGTCACCCGCGAGGAACGCGACAAGACGGTGACGCTGCGCACGTCGCACGACGGCTATGCCGAGCGCTTCGGCGTCATTCACCACCGCACGCTCGTGCTCGCCAGCGACGGCAACCGGCTCGACGGCGAAGACCTGTTCCTTCCCGCCAAGGGCAATTTTCTGCCGAGCACGGCGCTCGACGAATTCGCGGTGCGCTTTCATCTGCACCCGGCGATCCGGGCAAACCGGCTCACCGACGGGCATAGCGTGATGCTGATGCTGCCCAACAAGGACGTGTGGACCTTCAACGCGCACGAGGACGAGGTCGAGATCGAGGAAAGCGTGTACCTGGCCGGCCCCGACGGCCCGCGCCGGACGGTTCAGATCGTCATCTACGGCCACGCCCGCAAGGTGCCGCGCGTCTACTGGACCTTCATTCACGTGCCTCAGTTGCCGACCGGGGGACGACGCGGCCGGGGCCAGGAGCCCGAAGCGCCGGCCTAGACTCCGGCGACGTGCACGGACCGTGACACGGGGTTCCGCGCGACGGCAATTCGTGCTACGCGCGGGCGCGCCTGCGCCAGGCCGACAATTCAAGGCTGACGACCCGATCCATGACCGAGCATCCCCGCCGGATCTTCCGCGCCCTGATCTCCGTCTCCGACAAGACCGGCCTCGTCGAATTCGCGCGCACGCTCACGCGCTACGGCATCGAACTCGTCTCGACCGGCGGCACGAAGGCGGCGCTCGCCCAGGCCGGGCTGGCGGTGAGCGATGTCGCCGACCTCACCGGATTCCCCGAGATGATGGACGGGCGGGTGAAGACCCTGCACCCCAAGGTCCATGGCGGGCTCCTCGCCATCCGTCGCAACCCCGAGCACATCAAGGCGATGCAGGACCACGGCATTCGCCCGATCGATCTGCTCGTGGTCAATCTCTATCCGTTCGAGGCGACGGTCGCCAACGGATCGGACTTCGACACCTGCATCGAGAACATCGACATCGGCGGGCCGGCGATGATCCGCGCGGCGGCGAAGAACCACGCCGACGTGACGGTGGTGGTCGATCCGCAAGACTACGCGACGGTGCTCGCCGAGCTTGCGGCGCACAGCGGCGCGACGACGTCCGCGCTGCGCCGGCGGCTTGCCGCCAAGGCGTACGGCCGCACGGCGGTCTACGACGCGGCGATCGCCAACTGGTTCGCCCGGCAGACGGACGAAACCGCCCCGGACTTTCGCGCGGTCGGTGGCCGCCTGATCGAAGCGTTGCGCTACGGCGAGAATCCGCATCAGACGGCGGCGTTCTATCGCACGTCGGAGGCGCGCGTCGGGGTCGCAACCGCCCGGCAGGTGCAGGGCAAGCAGCTCTCCTACAACAATCTCAACGACACCGACGCGGCCTACGAGTGCGTGGCGGAATTCGACGCCGGCCGCACGGCCGCCTGCGTGATCGTCAAGCACGCGAACCCGTGCGGCGTCGCCGAGGGGGAT
>CAZIGW010000085.1:0-25100 GCA_964538565.1 uncultured Hyphomicrobiales bacterium
CGCGGGAGGAGCCTGAAGGTGCGCGTGCGGGTGCGCACGCTCGAGGGCATCTGCCGGATGGCGGCGCAGGGCGTCGGCCTCGGGATCGTGCCCGAGCCTGCCGCGCGACGGTGCCGCAAGTCGATGCCGCTCGCAATCGTCGGTCTCGCCGACCGCTGGGCGGCGCGGCGTCTCTCCGTCTGCTTCCGCTCGCAGGAGGAGCTCACGCCGGTCGCGCGCGATATCGTCGCGGATCTGTAGGGATCGAAATCAGGGAGAGCGTGACGCGGGCCGTTAGGGCCCGTACGGGACGGCTCGTGACGCGCGGATTTCACGTGTGCTCAACCCATCCTACGCGCCACGCTTGGGCCGCCGCACCACGCGGACCTTGCCGCTCGTCGAGCCTCCGCAGAAGAACCGGTCGGCGCCGTCGGCTTCGATCCCCGAGACTCCAACGCAGGCCGGCATGTCGAGCTGCTCGAGGACTTCTCCGGAGCGCGGATCGACGCGCCGCAAGCTGCTCTCGTCGCCTTCCCAGGTGCCGTGCCACAGCTCGCCGTCGATCCAGGTCACGCCCGTGACGAAGCGATTGGACTGGATGGTGCGCAAGACGGCCCCTGTGTTCGGGTCGATCTGGTGAATCTTGCGCTCGCGATATTGCCCGACCCACAGGGTTCCTTCGGCCCACGCGAGTCCCGAATCTCCGCCGCCGCCGGGTGCCGGGATCGTGGAAAGCACGCGGCCTGTTTTCGGATCGATCTTCTGGATTCGGTTTTCGGCGATCTGGAACAGATGCCGGCCGTCGAACGCGGTGCCCGCATGTGCGGGAACGTCGATCGAGCGACCCGTCGTCCCGCTCGCCGGATCGAGGGCGATCAGCCTGTCTCCGGCCGCAAACCAGACGCGCTCGCCGTCGAAGGTGAGCCCATGCACGTGATCGACGCCAGGAAAAGGCCCGTATTCGCGGAGGATTTCGGCAGCTGATTTTTTCATGAAGCGATCCTGATGTTCGCTGGTCATCACCACCGTTCAGACTAGTCGCCGGGCAGTGGAGCCGGGAGTAACAAGCTGGTCGCGAATCCGGGCATAGGCGGGGTCATCCACCGGCGCGCCCGGCCGCGGCCGAAGGCTTGCACCTTGCCGGCAGCCGCGAGCTCGTCGAGCGTCCGCTGCACGGTTCGCTGGCTGGCGCCGAGCGCGAGCGAGAGGGCCGAGCTCGACCACGATTCACCATCGGCCAGCAAGGCGAGCGCCGCCGCGTGCTCCTCTTCGACCGGCCGGGCCAGCACGACGATGTCGCGCGTACGGCGTGGCGCGAACGCAAATCCGTCTTTCGTCGCGCGCACGTCCGCGAGCGCCCGCAGCGCCGCGCGCAGCCGTCCGATTTCGACGCGCAGCCGCGCGCGGTGCGATTCGTCGGCGTGCTTCGCCCCAAATGCGCGCGCCAGCAGGCGGGCCCTCGGCACGTCGGCGGGCCAGGCTTCGCCGAGCGCGCGGGCGAGGGCGAACAGCACCGGCCGCCGCGCCAGCGGGACCACCGTGCTTCCCGCGCGCACCGCGTGACGGCACGCGTCGACGACGAGCGCGTCGGAGGCGAGCAGCGCCTCCACCTCGTCGAGCCGGAGCGGCCGCTCCCCGCCGCGCGCGACCAAACGCGCCGCCGGCGTGTCGAGAGTCACGAACACCTGTTCGATTTCCGCTTCGAGGGCCGGAATGCGGGCCCAGCGCGCAGCTTCCTCGGCGCGGGCAAGCGCGGCGTAGGCTGCGCCGGCGTGGATGCGTCGCATGGCAATTCCGGCGACCGCCAGCTCGTGGATGGCCCGGAGCGCGGGCGTCAGCGCCGAAAGGTCTATCTGTGCAAGCGCGTGCTCGGCCTCGTCGAGTCGTCCGATCAGGAGCAGGCGGCGGACCGCGAGATAGCGCGCATGCGCGGCGTTTGCTTTGTCGCCGTGCGCCTCGAGCGTCGCGCGCGCCGCCTCGAGTGCCTTCGTGGGCCAGCCGAGTTCGCGCCCTGCGAGCGCCACCTCGGCCTCGGCGACGACGCACCGCGCGCGGGCCACGGCCTCCTTCGAACCGAAGGCGCGCGCCGCGCTTTTCAGGAGCGCCTTGGCACGGGGGAAATCGCCGAGCTGCGCCATGGCGATCCCGCGCAGCGCAAGCGCAGGCGCGTCCTCGCGCAGCGCCACCCGGTTCAGCGCGGCGAGCAGATCACCGGCGGCGAGCGCGCGCGCTGCGGCCGTGATCAGCGAGTCCATCGAAATCCCGCCAAACTTGTCACTCCCGCCTTTTCACCTTCTTGGCCAATCTATTTCACGACACCCGAGGAAAGGAGCAAGCGCCATGACGACAGGGACGATCGGGAAACGTGCAGAACGATCGACTGGCGGCGACCTCGGGCCGGCCGACTGGGTCTGCCTCGCGGCCGCGCCGGCCTTCGCCGTCATGGCCCTCGTGTCGGCGTGCGTCGGCGGCCAGCAGGACATGTTCTGCACGGTCGCGCAAGGCGCATCACCGCTGAACGGAATGGCTTTCATGTACATGCTGATGAGCGCCTGCCATTCGGCGCCCTGGCTGAGGCTGATTTCGGGACGGAAAAGCTAGCCTGGACCTGCCTCGAACACCGGCGTGTCGCGAACGAAGCAAAGAACGATCCATCGTAAGGAGACCCCGATGACCACGCATATGACCGGTACACGCGACGAATGGCTGGCAGCGCGGCTCGAACTTCTCGAGGCGGAGAAGGAGCTCACACGCAAGAGCGACGAGCTGGCGCAACAGCGGCAGGACCTGCCGTGGGTGCGCGTCGACAAGCAGTACAAATTCGAAACCGACGATGGAAACGCGTCGCTCGCGGACCTGTTCCGCGGCCGCTCACAGCTCCTCGTCTATCACTTCATGTTCGGACCCGACTACACTGCGGGGTGCCCTTCATGCTCGTCGATCGCGGACGGGTTCGACGGTTTCGCCGTACACCTCGCCAATCACGACGTGATGCTCTGGGCGGTGTCGCGGGCGCCATTCGCGAAGCTGCAGGCGTACAAGCGGCGGATGGGATGGACCTTTCCGTGGGCGTCGTCGTTCTCCGGCGACTTCAACTACGACTTCAACGTTTCGATCACCGAGGAGCAGCAGCGCAAGGGCGGTGTCGAATACAACTATCGGCGCGGCGGGCACCCGATCGTCGCCGCACGGCTCCCGGAGCCCGTCCAGGAGACGGCGGCCATGTGCGGAACGGACGCCGCCACGTTCGTGCGCGACCGGCCCGGGATGAGCGCGTTCGTGCGCGAGGACGGCGTGGTCTATCACACCTATTCCACCTATGCGCGCGGACTGGACGGCCTTTGGGGCATGTACCAGTGGCTTGACCGCGCCCCGCGCGGGCGCAACGAGAACGGCAATTGGCGGCGCCGGCGCGACGAGTACGGCAAGCGCTGAGCGGTACGGTTCTCACCGGCGCGCATTCAACAAAAGTGGGTACCGGCTTTGTGTCCGAATGCGCGCCTAAGACGCATTCAAAAAAGTGGACGCCGATTTTGTGACGGGATGTGGCGCGGCGCTCGATGCCTGAACTTCGGACTCGACGTCTGCGCCGCATCGAAAACTTGCGACACGGGAATCCGACAGCCGCAAGATCGGCGCGTTCGAAGGCGTGCCGGCGCCACCAGCGCCACCGCGCCGCGCGGGGAACCATTTGCGCGGCTGCGCTTTGTGGTTTTGCCAGTCATCGCTCGAATGCGAATCCCGATGAACGTTCTCGATACCCCTGCCAGGACCCGGACCATGCGCGCCGCCGTGCTCCAGGGGCCGGGCCGGGTGACGCTCGTAAGCGTGCCGCGGCCGGAGCCGGGACCCGGCGAGGTGCGCGTGCGGCTCGAAGGCTGCGGTGTCTGCGCCTCGAACCTGACGCCGTGGGCCGGCCCGGCCTGGATGCAGTTTCCCACAGGGCCCGGCGACCTCGGCCACGAGGGCTGGGGCGAGATCGACGCGCTCGGCGACGGCGTGGAAGGGTTGAGTGTAGGAGACCGGGTCGCCGCACTGTCCTACCGCAGCTACGCGGAATACGACGTCGCCGCGGCGGACGCGGTGATCCGGCTGCCCGAGGCGCTCGTCGGGCAACCGTTTCCGGGCGAACCGCTCGGGTGTGCGATGAACGTCTTTGGCCGCAGCGCAATTGCCGCCGGACAGACGGTCGCCATCGTCGGCGTCGGCTTTCTCGGTGCGATCCTCACACGCCTCGCCGCGAATGCCGGCGCGCGGGTGCTCGCAATATCCCGTCGTCCGTTCGCCCGCGAAATCGCGAGCCACATGGGCGCGGACGCGGTGATCCCGATGGATGATCCGACCACGATCGTCGCCCGGGTCAAGGATCTCACCGATGGCCAGCTTTGCGAGTGCGTGATCGAGGCGGTCGGCAAGCAGGGCCCGCTCGATCTGGCCGCCGAGCTGACACGCGAACGCGGACGCCTGATCGTCGCCGGCTATCACCAGGATGGCCCGCGCCAGGTCAACATGTGGCTGTGGAACTGGCGCGGGCTCGACGTCATCAACGCGCATGAGCGCGATCCGCGGACCTATCTGCAGGGCATGCGCGAGGCGGTCGACGCGGTCGCGGCGGGGCGCATCGATCCTCGCCCGCTCTACACCCACGCGTTCCCGCTGGCGTCCCTGGGCGAGGCGCTCGATGCCACGCGCGATCGCCCGGAGGGCTTTCTCAAGGCACTGGTGCTGTGCCGATGAGCGAGACCGCCTTGCAGGGGTTGCCCTCGACGGCGGTGCGCCGCCCGCGTCTCGGCTTTCTCGGCGTCGGCTGGATCGGCCTTCATCGCATGAAGGCCGTTGCCGAAACGGATTGCAGCGACATCGTGGCGATCGCCGATCCGGCGCCGGCGGCGCGGGAACGGGCTCTCGGCCTGGCACCGGGTGCCGTGTGCGTCGACACGCTCGACGACCTCCTGGCGTTCGGCCTCGATGGCGTGCTCATCGCAACCCCGACCGCCATGCACGCCGAGCAGTCGATGCGTGCGTTCGAACGGGGCGTCGCCGTCTTTTGCCAGAAGCCGCTCGGCCGCTCGGCCGCGGAAGTGCAGCGCGTGGTGGAAACGGCGCGCATGTCGGATCGTCTGCTCGCCGTCGATCTGTCCTATCGCTTCACGCAGGGCATGAAGCGCGTTCGTGATCTCGTCCGCCGCGGCGGGCTCGGAGACATCTTCGCGGTCGACCTCGTTTTTCACAACGCCTACGGACCGGACAAGCCGTGGTTCTATGTGCCGGAACTGTCCGGTGGCGGCTGCGTGATGGACCTCGGCGTCCATCTCGTGGATCTCATGCTGTGGGCGTTGGACTTCCCGAGAGTCCGGAGCGTCGCGGCGAGCCTGCACGCCGGCGGCGAGCTTGTTCGGTGTCTGGACGGCAAGGTGGAGGACTACGCCGTAGCGACCATCGAGCTCGAAACCGGGACGGTGGGGCGGCTCGCGTGTTCCTGGCGGCTGCAGGCCGGGCGCGACGCGATCATCTCGGCGGCGTTCTACGGAACGCAGGGCGGCGCGGCGCTGCGCAACGTCGACGGCTCGTTCTACGACTTCGTCGCCGAGCGCTATCGCGGGACCGCCTGCGAAGTGCTTGCCGCCCCGCCGGACGCCTGGTTCGGTCGCGCGGCAGCGGACTGGGCCTCGCGACTCGCGAGCGGGGAGCGCTTCGACCCGCAGGCGGAGCACCTGGTGGCGGTGTCGCGAACGCTCGACCGAATCTACGGGCGCGCGTGACGGTGCACCGCGCAGTCCGGCGGCCCGGGAGAGCAACATCCGTGCAACGACGGGAAGCGCTGCGGCGGGCTATCTCGACAGGGTGCTCGGCACGATCGCGTCGGGCTTGCCGGCTCTCCGCCGTGCGGCGGCGAGTTCGGACCTCGGCTTTCCGGCCGTCGGAGCCTCGGTAAAGAGCTTCAACGAGAAATAGTCGATCGTCGTCCTCAATCCCCGGTCCAGCGGAACGCGCGGAACCCAGCCGAGCACGTCGCGGGCCTGGGAAATGATCGGTCGCCGACGCTTGGGGTCATCCTGCGGCAGCGGGTGATACTCGATCGGCGAGCGGGAGCCCGTCTGGTCGAGAATGAGGCGCGCGATCTCGGCGACCGGCCGCTCCTCGGGATTCCCGAGGTTGAATGGGCCCGTGACGTCGGGAGGACTTTCCATCAGCAGCTGGAGCCCGTCGAGCAGATCGTCGATGTAGCAGAACGAGCGGGTCTGCGAGCCGTCGCCATAGACCGTGATCGGTTCGCCGTTCAGGGCTTGCACGATGAAGTTGGAAATGATGCGACCGTCGTTTTCCAGCATGCGCGGCCCGTACGTGTTGAAGATGCGCGCGACCTTGATCGAAAGGCCGTGAGTGCGGCGATAGTCGAAGAAGAGGGTCTCGGCCGCGCGCTTTCCTTCGTCGTAGCAGGCTCGCGGCCCGACCGGGTTGACGTTGCCGAGATAGGTCTCGGGCTGCGGGTGAACCTCCGGATCGCCGTAGACTTCGCTGGTCGAAGCCTGCAGTGCCCGCGCCCGCTTCTGACGCGCCAGTTCGACGACATTGGCCGCGCCGAGGATGCAGGTGCGCAGCGTGCCGATCGGATCCCGCTGGTAGTGGCGCGGCGACGCGGGGCACGCAAGATTGTAGATGCGATCCAGGCGACCCGGAATCGTCAACGGTTCGCGCACGTCGTGCTCGATGAAGCGGAAATTCGGATGGTTGAGCAGCGGACGGATGTTCGAATAGGTGCCGGTGAACAGATTGTCGACGCAGATCACCCGGTGACCTTGTTGGATCAGTCGATCGCAAAGATGCGAGCCGATGAAGCCGGCGCCTCCCGTCACCAGGATGTTCAGTTCTGAGGCGAAGCCCATTGCGTTTCCCTCACAAGTCTTTGCGTCGTGTCGAAACCCGTGACGACGTCGGCGGAATTGGCATTCGCCGGTGTCTCGTCAGGGCCCGAATGTACAAACGATTGTTGCGTGGGAGCGTTCCATCGTGTCGCCGCGAGGCCGCATCGCGCGCACCCTCGCGTGCAGAAATCCGCATGTTCCCGAACGCGTGCCCGGGAACGATCGAATTGGATGTGCTCAGTCTATGCTGCCTCGGTTTTTGCTTTTCCGGCAGGCTTCGTCATCACTTCCTTCACGTACCGTTCGAACTCGGCTGCGCGATGTCCAGCCGTATGGCTGTGCAGGACGCGGTTTCGGGCCGCGGTCGCGATGCGCCGGCGCTGGATCTCCGGCGTCTCGGTCAGGATCTGAACGACGGAGTCCGACGTGTCGGCAAGCAGGAGCTCTTCTCCCGGAACGAAGAATCTCTCGATGCCGGGCCACACGTCGCTGATCACCGGCACCGCACATGCTCCGGCTTCGAACAGGCGGACGCTGGGTGAGAAGCCGGCGGCGACCATGTCGGGTCGCGTCAGGTTGAGCGTGTAGCGCTGGCTGCAGTAGAACTCCGAATGAGAGTCCGGCGGGAGGTGCTCGATCTGCTCGACGTTTTCCGGCCAGGCGATGTTCTTTGGATATTGCGCGCCGACGACCACGAACCGCTCGTCGGGGAGTCGGCGCGCCGTCTCGAACAGCAGCCGTTCGATCAACGGCTGACGGTCCTCGCTGTAGGTGCCGATGTATCCGAGCGCCCACCGGGCAGGCACGTCGACCGGAGCGTGCTGTGTCACGTCGACGGCGCAGTAGAGTGGCCGTGCCCGCGGGCTTCCGTAGACCTCTTCGATGAGCTGGAGTGTCGGGCCTCCGGTGAATGACAGATAGAGGTTGAATCGCGGAATGATCGGCGCGCAGATGTACTCGCCGTTTCCGCTCTCCAATCTGCTGAGCGTCACCGGGGTGTCGATGTCGTAGAAGGCGGTCACACCCTGCGCGGTGCTGGTGATCCAGTCGCCGAGCACGGCTCCGTCCGGTACGAACGAGCCGAGCACGACCACGTCCGCGCCTGTCACGAGCGCTCCGTACTTCTGCGAGACGCATCTCAGCGAGTCGTAGAGCTCGATACGGCAATGGGGTGAGCTGCACAGGTCGCGGTTGTCGCGATACCAGGGCACATCACGCTCCAGAAACGTGATCCGGTGGCCTCGCGCCGCGAGCGCCTTGATCAGCGCCCGGTAGGTGGTTGCGTGACCATTGCCCCACGACGACGTGATCGAGAGGCCAAAGATCACGATATCGAGCGTCATTCTGCTGCCTCCCTTCCGGCGACCGTCAGATCCAGGACGTCCATCACGCGCCTCGCGCGGTGGGCATAGGTGTGTTCGGCAAGGATGCGGTCCCGGGCGGTCCGACCGAGGGCGCGGGCGCGTTCGGGCGTCAGGCGTTCGAGGATGTCGGCCACCGACTCTCCGTCGGTCGCGGTCAGGATCTCCTGGTCGGGTTCAAGGAACTGGTCGATGCCGTCCCAGGCATCCGTGATGATGCAGGCGCCTGCGCCGGCGGCCTCGAAGATGCGCGTCGGGGGCGAGAAGCCGAAGCGGGCCATGCTGTCACGGTTGATGTTGAGCGTCGCAAGCGCCGAGCAAAAGAAGGCGTTGTGCCAGGCGCTGCCGACGTGGCCGCTCCGTGTCACGTTGGGCGGCACCGCCTTCGTGTCCCAGCCGGCGCCGCCGAGCACGAAGCGCTTTTCCGGAAGAAGGCTCGCCGGCGAGAGAAAGAACTCCTCGACGCGGGCTTCGCGGTCAGGGAGACGGTTGCCGAGAAAGTTCAGGTCGCATGCGTATTCCGACCGCGGTGCGACCGGATGATGCGTCTGCGGGTCGAGGGCATTGTAGATCGGGACGCATTGGCGTGCACCGAACGCGAGATAGCGGCGCACCACGGCGTCGCCGCCTCCGTAGGTGAATACAAGATCGTAGTTCGGAACGGCGCGGCGCAGGTGATGCGCGGCGTCGCTGGTCATCGCTTCGAGCGTCGCCGGTGCATCCACGTCCCAGTAGGCGGTCACCGGCCGCGAGCCGGCGACGTCCGCGACTGCGCGTTCGAGTTCCTGGTCGAAGACGCCGACGCCGCTCGCCTTGACGATGAGATCGGCGTGACGCGTTGCCTGCTCCAGCGCCGACCGCCAGCCATCCGTCGTTGCCGGATAGACGACGACGCGCGCCCAGTCCGGGTCGGCAATGTCCCTGTGCTGCTGCCGGTCGAACGCGTCCGGTTCGTAGAACGTGATGTGTTGTCCAAGGCCCGCCAGGGCCTTGAGCAGCCCGCGATAGTAGGTTGCGGCGCCGTTCCAGTAGGAGGAGACCAGGCTGGATCCGAAGAACGCGACGTTCATGATGCGGCCACCCTGGGAGAGTCGCGCCTCGCGTCGATTGCCGGCGCAGCGAGCGCGGGCCTGAGGCCTTCGATGATTTCGAGCAGCTGCCGCACGCGGTGTGTGCAGGTGTGACGCGCGTGCACCGCTTGCAGTCCGGTGCGGGCCACATCCTCTGCAAAGGCGCGGTCGGCCATCAGCAGGCGAACGGCCGCGGTTGCCGCCTCGCCGTTGCCGGCCCTCACGAAAGATCCGTCGGGAAACAGAGCCTCCGCGTCGTCCCACGGCGCGCAGACGAGCGGAATGCCGCACGCGAGCGCCTCGAACAGCCGGATGGTGGGAATGCCCGGAAGCGTCTCGACATAGGGACGGCGCGGGACATGAACCGTGAGCCGCGCGCGGGCGAACGCCTCCGGCACCCGATGGTTCGGCAGCCAACCGGGAAATTCGATGCCGGAGGCGGCGAGCTGCCGAAGCGTGCTTTCCGGGTAGCGCACGCCGTGAATGCGCGCCCGGACCCCGGTTTGGCGCACCGGTTCGAGCAGGAACTCGCGCAATTCGCGATCGCGCTCGCCGTCGCCCCAATTGCCGATCCACACGAGGTCGGCATCCTTGCCGTCGTTGGGTTTCGGGCTGAACAGCGCCACGTCGGCAGCCTCGTGCCAGGTGAAGACGCGGCGACCCCATCCGAGCCTCTGATAGACCCGGCGCAGCACCTCTCCGAACGCGAGCACGGCGTCGTAGCATTCGAGCGCGAAGCGGCCGAGCTCGTCCGGAGCCGTCACGGCGCGATGATGCGTGTCGTGGAACAGCAGGACAAAACCGCCGGCGGCGCGCCGGCGCTCGCCGAGGGCCGCGATCAAGGCGGGCTCGTTCCATTCGTGCGCGATGACGACATCCGACTGATCCACCGCCTCGTCGAGGTCGAGCGTGCCGAACCTGTACGGCCGAAGCTTCACGCCCGGCACCAGCCGTGCGCTTTCCTCCAGCGCAGCGTGTCCGCCGTCGCGCAACGCATTGAGACGACTCCATCCGTCCACGGGTTCGTAGACCGTGACGTCATGTCCGAGGTGCAGCAGTTCGCGCGTGACGCCGCGAAGGAAGTGGGCGTTGCCATGGTTCCAGCACGACGTGAACGAATGATAGAACATCACGAACTTCATGCCCGCACCTCGAGCATCGGCTCCTGCCGCGTCCGGTGCCGGCCGACCTGGGTGGCAAGCTCCTCGTAGAGACCGGCGTAGCCGTCCGTCATGGTCGCCAGCGAATAGCGTGGCGCGTGCCGCAGGGCGCGCCGCTGCAGGTCCTCGCGCAGGGCCGCGTTGTTGGTCACATGGGTGAGGATCGCCTGCCACGCCGCCTCGTCGCGTGCATCGATGAACAAGGCGGCTCCGTCCCACAGCTCGCGGAACGTGGCGATGTCGGAGAGGACGAGCGCGCAACCGGACGCTGCCGCCTCGAGCACCGTGAGGCCGAACGGTTCGTAGACGGCCGGTGCCGCCAGCACGGAAGCGTGCCGCATCAGGCCGAGCAGCGCGCCGTGGGGGAGTTCGCCCACGGCTTCGACGCCCGGCGGGAGCACGCCGGAATGTGCGGGCTCGCCCGCGGGGCCGGCGGCGCGAATCGGCCACGGAACGCGCGGCGCGACATGCGCCAGCATCTCCACGTTCTTGGCTTCGTCCCAGAGGCGGCCGGCCGCGAGGATGAACGGCTGCTTGTGCCGGCGAGGCGAGGGCGCGTCGATGCCGTTCCAGATCACCACGCCTTCGGTCACCGGCCGGTAGAGCGCGGCGATCGTGTCGCGGAATGCAGCGGTCGGGGCGAGCCAGCGGTCGGCCGCGGACAGGCCCGCGGCGACATTGTCCACGTAGACGAGCCAGCGCGGCTCGTCGGGATCGACGCCGCGGCATGCGCGCCACCACGTGCGCACGCAGGAGTGTGCCACCACGAGCACGGGCGATCGCCAGTCGCCGGTCGCCTCGCGATAGCTGTTGAGGTGGACGACGTCGGGTTGGACGCGCCGTTCGATCGCATTCAGACGCTCGCGGGCGCGCGCGACGTCAAGTCCTTGCGGGTCGATCCATTCCAGTGCGAGATCGGTCGGTTCGATCGTCAGGCCGGGCACGCCGTCGAGGGACTGGATCTGGTCCTCGCGCGGGACCGGGCCGAGCGTGACCAGGACGACCTCGAATCCGCGCTGACAGAGCGCGCGCGACAACGCGGAGGCGTAGGTCCATACTCCGCCGACCGCGTCTGTCGTCATCAGCACCCGCAATCGGCGTGGCGGCGTCATGGCGCCACTCCAGGAATCCTCGCCCGCGCGGCGAGGATCGGCTGCGTCCGCGCCGTGTCGACGGTGGTCACGCCCGGGCCTCCGGCGATTGGCTGCGCTGCCGCTCCCGCACTCCCCTCGAGCCATCGCGTGAGGATCCGAACGCCTTCCCGCACATGGGTACGGGGTCGCCAGCCGAGCGCATGCGAGACGGCGCGGATATCCGACACGTACCAGGGCTGATCTCCCGGACGCCACGGGGCAAAGCGGATGTCCGGGTCCTTGCCGCGCAACTCGCCGATCAGGCCGAGCATGTCGCGCAAGCTGACGGCGTTGGCCGGACCGCCGCCGAGATTGAACGTCCGGCCGCGAACGTCATCCATTCGCTCGAGCGCCGCGAGCCAGGCGTCGACCGCGTCGTCGACGAACAGCGCGTCGCGGACCTGATGTCCGTCGCCGTAGATCGTGATCGGACGGTCTTGGATCGACTGCAGCACAAAATGGGCGATCCAGCCCTGGTCTTCGTTTCCGAACTGTCGCGGACCGTAGATGCAGCTCATGCGCAGGACGGCGGTGCGCAATCCGAACACGCGCGCGTAGTCCCGCACATATTGATCGGCCGCGCCCTTCGAGCAGCCGTAGGGACTGTGCAGATCGATCGGCCAGTCCTCGGCGACCCCCGACCCGAAACGTGGGTCGGTCGGAACGTATCGCCCGTCCGATCGCTCCACTTCGCCGTCGTCGAGCAGCCTCCCGTAGACTTTGTTGGTCGAGGCGAAGACAAGCGCGGCGCGCGGATTGCGGCGGCGCACGGCCTCCAGGAGGTTGAGTGTTCCGCGGGCGTTGATCTCGAAATCGACGACCGGCTCGTCGAGGCTGGTGGTCACCGCGACCTGCGCGGCGAGGTGCATCACGGCGCCGACCGAGGAAACGAGCTCCGAGATTGCCTCGGCGTCGCGCGTGTCGGCTTTCTGGATGGCGATCCCGCCGCCGCCTTCCCGTCTCAACCAGTCGGCGTTGTCCTGGGATCCGGCTCGCGAGAAGTTGTCAACGACGACCACGTCGCGGCCACGTCTCGCGAGCGCGGCCGCGATATTGCAGCCGAGAAATCCGCAGCCGCCGGTCACCAGCACCCGACTGGCGGAATGGCTCCTGAGTGGCGAGACATTCATGCGACTAGGCCCCGGTCTTCCAGTTCGCGTGTTGCCGCCTCGACGGAATCGTCGGCCACGCGACCGGCGAGCCATTCGGCGAGTTCCTGCAGCCCCGCCTCGAATTCGACCTTGGGCGCGAAGCCGAGCTCGGCGCGGGCCTTGCCGATATCCGCGAAGCAGTGGCGGATATCTCCAGCGCGATATTTTCCGGTGACATGAGGATTGAGATGGGCGCGGCCGCTGACGCGCGCGAGGTCCCTGGCGATCGAGCCGATCGTGCGGTACTGGCCGGAACCGATGTTATAGACGTCGCCGATGCCTTCACGGCATTCCAACGCGATCTGGCAGGCGCGCGCGACGTCGCGGACATGCACGAAATCACGGCGTTGACGCCCGTCCTCGAACACGAGCGGCGGCCGGTCATTGAGCAGCCGCGATGCGAAGATCGCGAGCACGCCCGTGTACGGATTGGACAGGGCCTGTCGCGGTCCATAGACGTTGAAGAAGCGCAGCGCGACGGTCGGGATCCCGTAAGCCTTGCCGACGATCAGGCACTGGCGTTCCTGGTTGTACTTGTTCAGCGCATAGATGGAGCTGAGCGACGGCTGCTTGTCTTCCGGCGTCGGCAGCGGCGTCAGCGCCTCACCGTCGCTGTCGAGAACGTCCCAGATGCCCCGGCGCAATTGTTCGATCGACCGCTCCTGCGGCGCGAGGATGTCGCCATCGCTTCGGCTGGCGAGGCCTTCGCCATAAACGCTCATGGAGGACGCGCAGACGAGCCGGTCGACGGGACGGCGGGTCAGCGCCTGAAGGAGGACGGCGGTGCCGAGATCGTTGACTTCGGTATAGGACGCAATCTCGTACATGCTCTGGCCGACGCCGACCGCCGCGGCGAGGTGGATCACCGCGTCCACGCCGTCGAGCGCGCGTTCGACGGCGACCCGGTCGCGAATGTCGCCGACGATCAGTTCGGCGTTCCTGTCGAGGTAGTCCGGCGGCTCGCCATTCGGATGGACCTGCGGGGAGAGCGCATCGAGAATCCGCACCCTGTAGCCGGACGCCAGCAGAACATCAGTGACGTGGGAGCCGATGAACCCGGCGCCCCCGGTAATCAACACGCGCTTCAATGTTTCCACTCCTGGGCGTTCCAGTACGGCGAACGCGGAGAAAGATTGTTTGTTCCCGGATTCGTGATCGCCACGTGCGGCCCAACAGGGGGCAACGCACCGGCGTGAGGCTTCGTTCCGCGGCGGTTACATCGCGTGTCGAAGAGGCGCGCCATGGCGGCTCGCGTGGAGCTAGCGCATGCCCTCGGAAGTCCCGGCGCCGATGAAGGGAAGGTCCAGATGGCGAGCGGCTGCCGCGGCAACGTCGGCGAAGGTGGCGCGGAGGCCAACGGGCCCGCAGGCCGTTGACGGTCCGAACAGCAGGACCGGGACCTGTTCGCGGGTGTGGTCGGTTCCGCTCCATGTCGGATCGCAACCATGGTCGGCGGTGATGATCACGAGATCGTCTGGCTTCAGCGAGTCCATGATTTCGGGGATCCGGGCGTCGAAGGCCTCGAGCGCGGCCGCATAGCCGGCGGGATCGCGTCGATGGCCGTGAATGGAGTCGAAGTCGATGAAGTTGGCGAACAGGAGACCGCCGTCCCCGAGTGCCCCGATCCCCTCGAGGGTCCGGTCAAAAAGGGCGGCGTTGCCATCGCCCTTCAGCATCCGCCCGGTTCCCGAGTGGGCGAAGATGTCGGCGATCTTCCCGACGGTGATGATGTCGCGCCCCGTGGATGTCGCGTGGTCGAGCAGGGTCGGCGCGGGCGGCGCGACCGAATAGTCCCTGCGATTTCCGGAACGGGAGAACGTCTGTGCCGAGGACCCGACGAACGGCCGGGCGATCACCCGCCCGATCCGCAGCGGATCGACCAGGCGCCGTGCCGCCTCGCAGACGACATAGAGGCGGTCGAGCCCGAATGCCGTCTCGTGCGCGGCGATCTGGAAGACGCTGTCGGCCGACGTGTAGCAGATGGGTTTTCCGGAACGGAGGTGTTCCTCGCCGAGTTCCCTGATGATATCGGTTCCCGAGGCGTGGCGGTTTCCGAGCGTTCCGGGGAGATCGCAGGCGCGGCAGAGCGCATCGAGCAGCGCCTGCGGAAAGCATGGAACTTCGCGCGGGAAATAGCCCCAGTCGAACAGAACCGGGACGCCCGCCAGTTCCCAATGTCCGGACGGGGTGTCCTTTCCCTTTGAAATTTCGCGCGCACAGCCGTAGCGCCCGAGAAGAGGGTGACCGGTCTCCAGTCCGGGCGGAACCCGGCCGGTTGCCATCCGGCAGGCCTCGCCGAGACCGAGCCGGACGAGGTGGGGCAATCGCAGTCGGCCGGCCCGGCCCGCGGAGCAATCGGCGTCGCCGCGCGCGCAAGCCTCGGCGATGTGGCCGACGGTGTCGGCGCCTTCGTCGCCATAGCGCGCCGCGTCCGGCGCCGCGCCGATGCCGACCGAGTCGAGCACAAGAAGGAAGACGCGGGCCATCGGCGGGTTCCTGTTCGCCCAGCCGGGGTCAACCGCAATCGGCGGGCGCGCGTTCCCTTCAGGGGCGCTTCTGCAAGAGAAAGCATACGCCGTCCCACAGGGCAAATTCGGCCGTGCCGAACCGGAGCAGGCGAAGGCGGACGGACTGGGCGAGACGGCAGAGATGGCGCCGGCTCTCGGCCGCATCGGAGTCGTAGGAATAGTTGATGATGAGCAAATGGCCGCGCGGCCGCAAGACTCGAGCCGCCTCGCGCAGATGGGTTTGGGCGAGGCCGGAAATCACGAAATAGGGAAACACATCGAGCGCGCACACGAGGTCGAAGCACGCGTCCGAAAACGCCGCGAGGTCTATTCCGGACGTTCGCACCACGTGGGCATTTTCGACGTGCCGGCAGCGTCTGCGCGCCGCTTCGAGCATCCGGGCGGAGACGTCCGTTCCCACCACCACGCCGACCCGCGATGCAAGCCCCTCGGCGAGACGGCCGCTGCCACAACCGAGATCCAGCACCGCGCATCCCGGGTGCAGCAGATGCCACGAGGCCAGGCATCGCACGATTTCATCGGTGGCGGCCCGCAGCAGATCCGCTCGACCAAGGCAATAAAGAGCGACACTGGCGTCGGGGGTGGCTTCGACGGCGCGATCGAACATCCTGCTCCAGGAACCCGGCGTCGTTCTGCCCCGATTGCCGTGGCGGCGATGATTGACCGCGCGTGCCGCGACCTTGACGTTGGCAAAGGCGTCGGGCGTATCGCTCCACAGGTCGCGCATTCGGCAAAGCCGCTGCAGCCGCTCGCCGTGTCCGCGCTGTTGAAGATGGTGGATGGCCGTGTTCAAGGCGCGGCGCGCGGCGCGGCTGTCGCGCGCGGCCACGAACAATTGTGCCAGCGCCACGTTCACCGGAAGTTCACCGCGTGCGCAGCGCAACACGGGTTCCAACAGCCGATCCGTGTTGGGGCCGGAAGAGCTTCTCATGCGATGGCTGCGGAGGCATCGGCGTTCACGCGGACGAAGACACGCCGCCGGTTGACGCGGTCGCGGGCGCCCCATCCGTATTTGTAGGGCTCCCGGCCGCGCAGGAAGTGAAATTCGTGCGCGCCCTCACGGACGGCCTCGGAAATCGCATGTTCTAGAAGGATCACGCCGGGGCATTCGAACGCACGGACCGGATCGAAGCCCGTCAGGTATCCGTAGGCGCGGTCCCGGTGGTGGAAGCCATAGTAGGCCGCTGCCGGGCAGCCGCCGATCAGCAGCCAGTGGATGCGCAACAGGCCGGCGGCCATCAAGCCCGGGATGGCCTTGCGATGGAACTGCTGCACGCGCGGGTCGGCCAGGACGCCGTGCTCGCCCAGATCTTCCCAGCGGGCTCGGTGCAGGCGCACGAGAATGTCAAAGCCGTCGAGCGACGCGCTTTCCGCGCTGCTGATTTCGACGACGCCACGCCGTGCCGCGCGGTTGTGGGCGGTGCGCAGTGCCCGGCGCTTGCGGCGCGGAAAATGCCTCGGCAGATCCTCGACACGCGACGGCAGGGCGAGAACCGGACACGCGCTCGCGACTTCCGAGCGCACCTCGCAGCCGGACGGCGGCGCGAGGCGAAGCGCCTCGGCCTCCGGCTGCAATTCCGTCAGCTCCCAGGCGTCCCATGGGGCGGACGACATGTGGGAAATCAGAGCGGTCGCGGCCGACTCCTCCTGGCCGGGCGCAAGCAGGACGTCGTGATAGTCCGTGACAGACAATCCGAGCGGGAGGATCCGGCGCCCCTCGTGGTCGTGCGCGAGATAGAAGGGCGCGAGTCCGGCGAGCCGTCCATCCCGCCGGATTGCCACCGCACAGAGATCGCCCGGCGCGAACGTCGTCCACCACGCGAGCAGCCATGCCGGTGTTTGGAACGGGGTGGCGCGGGCGCATTCGGCCCACAAACGCCACCACTCGGGCGCGATCGCTTCAAGCCCGGCCGCGTCCGTGATCGTGTCGCAGGTCAGCGAAGACGTCATGCAGCGCCCTTCGCCGCGTGGTCGACCTCGGCGGTGCGAAGCGCACGATAGGCCGCGACGTAGCTCCGCAGCATCTGCCCGGAGGAAAACCTCTCGCGCGCCGCTTGTCTGCATCGGGCCGGATCGATTTCGTCGAGTCGCGCGATCGCCCGCGCCATTTGCGCCTCGTTCTCGACCAGAAAGCCCGTCCGTCCGTGGTCGAGCGCCTCGACGAGCGCTCCGCGGGCGAACGCAATCACCGGCGTGCCGGCGGCGAGGGCCTCGCGGGCGACGAGCGAAGCGGTTTCCGCCGCGAGCGAGGGGATGAGCACGCATCGCGCGGCGGCGAGGAGGCGGCGTTTGCGTGCAAGGCGGACCGGGCCGATAAAGCGCCGCCACCGGTCGAGTCGCGGCGCGATCAGCTCAGCGAAATAGCGTTGGTGGGCCTGGTAGGGAAAGACCTCACCCGCGATCAGCAACGGGATGCCGGCGTGTTTCGCGGCATCGATTGCAAGATGAATGCCCTTTTCCGGACAGATGCGGCTCAGCGTCAGGGCGAAACGGCGCTTGGCGTGGCGCGCCGCCAGGAATGTCTCGGCCACGCCGTTCTCGATCGGGTCGAGCAGACGCAGAGACCCGGGACAGTTTGCATGTTGCGATCGCGACACGCAGTTGAACCAGGTCTGCGGTCGCGCCGGCCGCAGGCATTCGGGCGGGTACCACGTGACCGGGAGGTGCAGCGTGACGAGCGCGGCGGGGCCGGGCGGGGGCAGGTAGGCGTGAAAGTCGAGCCCGTGCAGATGGACGACATCGATGTCCCAGCGGTCGAGCGCCGTCGCGATGGCGTGCCGATGGTTCTCGTGCGCGAGCCGGCGGGCGCCCGGACCCAGGAGCCTTGGCGCACGCGGAACGGGGACATGAATGCCGGCGACCCCGGAGCCCTCGCAGGCAACGACAATCGAGCGGTGACCTGCGCGGGTGAGCGCGCTGTCGATCTCGCTCAGAATCTGTTCCGCCCCGCCGACCGCGTCAGGTCCGACCGGGGCAAACGGATACGCGACGCTGAGAATCGTCAGAGCCATCGATGCTGGACCAGGCCGAGATCGGTGAAAGCATCACGGACGAGCGCGAGCCAGCGCGCCGAGGTCATGCCCCAGTCATAGCGCTCGTACAGGATGTCGCCGCCGTTCGGCAGGGTTCGGAAATCGCAGCCGGGCGCCGGCCGGAACCGTTCGCAGTCGACGTCGAACAGCGACAACGTGGAAGACTGGCTTGCATAGACGGCGAGCATCTTCCGCTTGAGCTCGCGCTCGGACGCGTTCAACCGGATTGCGACCCCGCTGCAAGCGGGATGGGCCGAGAAGCGCTGCACGGCCCAGCGTCCGCGGCCGGCGTGATAGAACGGCATCTCGATCACGCGGGTTGAACGTCCGCGACGGCGCCTTAACAAAGCGGCCGCGTGAACCGCAAAGGCGGTCGCGTCGTGATCCGGGTGGCCGCCTTCGTAGGCGTGCGTCAGGACGGTCGCGATCCCGCGAGCGGAGAGCAGCACGTCGATCGTCCGCACCAGTTCGGCGAGGCGCAGCCCCAGGGTCTGGTCGGTCAAGCCGAGCCGGATGATCCTGCGGCCCGGCACCCCGGCGAGAGTCATCGCGTCCGACAATTCGTCCGCACGAAGCCGCGCATACGCGTTCACGCTCGAGCAGCCGGCGGCGTGCGCGTCGGGCCGGTTCCGAGGCGCCCCCTCCGTGAGGACGACGACCGTGATGCCTTGCAGCCGGGGAAGCTGGGCTCCGCAGCCGATCGTCTCGTCATCCGGGTGGGCGACGATGATCGCCACGTCCTCGGCGGCGATCCTCGGGCGCGCCACATCCGCCAGCATCGGCAGCAGGCCGTCTGTGGCGCAGTCGGCTCGCAGATGGCTTGCCTGCGCGATCGCCACGGCTGCACCGGTCAAGTTTCCAGCGCCAGGGACAGCGGTTTGAGGGATCCGACGTCCGGGGGCGCGTAGCGCCGGGTCATCGCGGCGCAAAACTCGGCGAACTCCTCCTTCTTCTGCGGGGCGCTGGTGTGATGCGGGGCAATGCCCCGATGCTCCGGCGTGAAGCAACAGGTGAGCGTGACGTTGAAATCCGAAAGCGCGTCCATCTGGCGGTCGAACCAGGCGAGCGCATTGGGGCGGAAACTGTCGGCCCAGGACAGGCCGGTGCGCAGATGGCGGACGCCAAGACGCTTGAGCCATTCGACGGCGTCGTCGAGCCGGTGATCCTCGAAATGGAACCACTGACAGATGCCGATGTCCGGCGCATGGCGCGGGAAATGCGCGGCCGCCATTTTCGGCGTGCCGTCCTCGCGCAGCAGGCCCATGTAGAAATGGCGGTAGTACGAGGAGCCCTCGGCCTCCTTGTGACGGGTGGTGGCCGGCCATGCACGCGGGAGGTCGTAGAGGCTGTACCAGTGGATGCGCGGCGCGACGCCGATCAGCAACTGCGCGGTCCGCTCGAGTCCCCACGCTTGTACTTCCTCGGCGCCGAAGCTCGACACGCCGACCTCGGAAACCCACACGGGCAGGTCGGTGACCGCGCGGATTTCCGCGATCTTGGCCGGCCACTCGTTGATCGGCCACAGGTTCCAGTCGAGCGGGAAACCATGCACCGCGATGGCATCCACGTGATCGAGCACGCCCTTTCCGGTCATGTTGGCGATGAAGGCGGGGTCGATCGGCGAGATCCCTCCGAGGACACGCGGCAGTGTCGGACTTGCTTCCTTGATCGCCTGTCCGGCGGCGATCGCCATCTCGGCGAACAGCGTCCAGTCGGGATCGATCTCCGGGTCCCAATGCGACTTGTTGTTCGGCTCGTTCCAGATCATGACGGCTTCGATCATTCTGTCCGCTCCCTCGCCGGGTAGACCGCGGCCGCGCCTTCCGGTGCCTCGACGCGCCGGCAGACGTAAACTTCGTCCTCCGGGTGCATGACGATCCGAAAGCCGGCGCTGCGGAGCATCGCTTCGACGCAGGCGCGGTTCGGAATCCACCAGTTGGTGGGATCGTCGGCGTAACGGTGCTCGACGAAGTGCAGCCTGGGATATCCCGGCCGGTCGAAGTGGTCGGTCTCCTGGAAGGCGTAGTTCTCCTCGGTCGGCTCGATCTCGGAAGCGCCGCGCTGCATCGACTGGAACACCAACAGGTCGCGGGCGATGTGCTCGTGGATGAGATCAAGTGCGAGCAGCGGGTGGCGCAGATGGTAGAGCACCCCCATGAACAGCACGATGTCGAAGCGCTCGCCGAGAGCGCCGACGTCGTAGACGGAAAGCCGACGGAATTCGATGTCGAGACCGCTCACTTCGGCGGCAAAACGGGCCTGCCGAAGATAGTCTTCGTCGGAATCGATTCCGAGCACGCGTGCGGCGCCGCGGCGCTTCATCTCCATCGAATAGAATCCGGCGTTGCACCCGATGTCCAGGACGGTGCGGCCGGCGAGTTCGGGCGAGATCGCTTCGGCGAAGCGCCGCCATTTCACCGCCGGGTAGTCTCCGAGAAAGTGCTCCGGCGCGGTGCACACGCCGCCCAGGTCGAGGTTGTGGAACCACGGTCCCAGTTCCTCGACCCGCGTTCGGATTTCCTCGGTGGAAAGCTGGCGTTCGGTCATCGCAGCGGCGTCTCGTCCGTGGCGGTGGCGGGGAGAGGAGGGGATGTCCGTTCGCCGCCGTTCGCCGACCTGCCGGGCGCCGTCCTCGCGTCGGCGAGCAGGTGCATGGCGGCGCGATAGCCGTGCAGGGTGCCGACGTCGACATAGGCTTCGCCGGTCTTGAGCGCGACGGCCTCGCCACCGCTCTTCAGGTAGGCGTTCACGAGCGTTCCGAAGTATTCGTCCCGGCAATTGCGGGCGGTCCAGAGGTCGCGCAGCGCCACGAACACGGAACCCGGCATCTTGAAGGCGCCCCAGATCCAGCGGGATGCCGCGTCGGGCTGCTTGACCTGGATCTCACGCACCCGGTCGCCGTCGAGCACGACGGCGTCGAAGAACTGCGGCTGCTCGACGGGAAAAAGAAGGAACGAAAGAATGTCGTCGGGCAGGCACGCGAGCCCGGATTCCGGAAACCAGATGGTGTCGGGCAGTCCGACGATGACGGGGGCGCGCGCATCGGCAACGGTGCTGGCCCGGAACACTGCGTCGCACAATCCTGACGGATAGGGCTGGACCACATAGGCGATTGGGACGGAGCCGTAGCTGGCGCCGAAATATTCCATGATGTCGGATTTGCCCGGCGAAATGACGAAGCAGATCTTTTCGGCGCCGCCACGTATCATGCGCTCGAGCAGGTATTCGCTGACCGCGCACGGACGTTCGATCCCTCGGTCGCTGCGGCTTCCCACCGGAAGGAGCTCTTTCGAGAAGGCCAGCGGCTGGATCCGGCTCCCGCGGCCGGCGGCGGGCACGATTCCCCACATGGCTCACGCCCTTTTCAGTTCGCGGACCGGTGCGACAGCGGATTGCAGCGCCGCCACGAGCTCGCCGGCGCGTCGCTCGGAGGTGTGTTCCGCCAGTGTCCGCTCGCGCGCCGCGCCCGCGAGCCGGCGGATTTCGGCGTCCGAAAGATCGAGGGCGGCGAGCGCGTCCTCGGTCTCGCGAGCGACCAGAATCTCGTCGCCCGGCGAGAAGAAGGCGTCGAGCCCGTCCCAGAAGTCGGAGAGGACCACGGTGCCGCAGGCGGTCGCTTCGAACAAGCGCCCGGACGGACACCAGCCCATGCGCGCCATCGGCTCGCGCGTGACGTTCAGTGTCAGGCGCGAAGAACAGAAGAAGGCCGGATGCTCCGGGGGCGGAAGATGGCGAACAAAAAAGATGTTCGGCCACCACGGAAAGTCCTGCGGATATTGGGCGCCGCCGATCAGGAATCGCAGGTGTGGCCGTGTGCGCGCCGGCTTGATGAAGAGGGTTTCGAGCGCGGCCTGCCGGTCCGACGAGTAGGTTCCGAGATAGGACAGCGCGCAGCGATAGTGCGGGGCGGGATCGACGGGCCGATGCACATCCGGATCGACATGACCGTACAACGGAAGTGCCCGCCGTGCGCCGAGCTCGCGTTCGAGCGCCTCGAGAGCGCCGCCTCCCGTGTAGCTCAGCACGAGATCAAAGTCGGCGAGTGCGCGTGGACCGAGATAGGGGATCGTTTCTCCCCGGTCCAGGCGCGAAAGCGTCACCGGCGTGTCGAGATCGTAGAAGACGGCAAGCGCGCGGGCGGCGTCGAGAACGAGCTCGCCCGCCGGAACCGCATCCGGACAGTACGAGGTGACGAGCGCCGCGTCCGCGTCGGCTACCTCCTGCCGCGCGCGGTGACGCACGTTTTCCCAGGTGTCGTAGATCACGAGCTCACCGCCCGGGATGGCCAACATGTCGCGGTTCATCGCGTAATAGGGAGTGTCCCGCTCGAAGAAGACGACGCGGTGCCCCTGCCGGGAGAGTGCGGCGCACAGGCCGCGCCACAGCGTCGCGTGCCCGTTGCCCCACGACGAGCTCACCGTCAGGCCGAAGATCGCGATCTTCATGGCGCCACCGGCCGATTGAGCGAGACGACATCCGCACGGTTGCCCTCGACCGCAATCGTGCTGATCGATGCGGGTGCGATTTCCACGCGGTGAAAATCGTCGAGCGGCAGCCGGAGAACGTGCAGGACCGCGGCGCGGATCACTTCCGCATGGGTCACCATGACGACGCGTCCGTCGGGAGCGGCGGCCGCGACGTTGTTCATGTGCCGCGCCACCCGGATCTGCAGCTCGCGCATGCTTTCGCCACGCGGAGGGCGCGCCGATCCGCGGGCGCGATTCCAGCGCGTCCACTGCGGATCGCGCGCGAGGTCCGCAAAGGACTGTCCGGTCCAGGCGCCGGCGTCGATCTCGTCGATGGCCTGCGCAACGTCGATCGGACAGCCGACCCGGGCGGCGATCGGCTGCGCGGTCTGCAGGGTACGGGCCTGTGGGCTCGACTGGACGGCCGTGATGCGTTCGCCCGCGAGCTGACGGGCGATGCGGCGCGCCTGCCTGCGGCCGGCCTGGCTCAATTCCACGCCTGCCGTGCGGCCGACCAGCACGCGGTCCAGCAGGTTATGGGCGCCATGTCTGATGAGAAGGAACGTCGTCATGGGCGAAGCCCCGGCTCAATCGCCCTCCAAAACGAACTTCAGCACGCGTTCGCGCGCCTCGTGGTCGGTGAACTGGCGCGGCGGGGACTTCATGAAGTAGCTCGAAGGCCCGAGCAGCGCTCCGCCGGTGCCGCGGTCGAGCGCCAGCTTGGCGCAGCGCACCGCATCGATGACGACGCCGGCCGAGTTCGGCGAATCCCAGACTTCGAGCTTGAGTTCGAGATTGAGCGGCACGCCGCCGAAAGTCGTGCCTTCAAGGCGGATGTAGGCCCACTTGCGATCGCTCAGCCAGGGAATGTGGTCGCTCGGACCGATGTGAAGAGTTCCATCCGGCAGCGGAACGTCGAGCTGGCTCGTGACCGACTGCGTCTTGGAGATTCTCTTCGACTCGAGGCGCTCGCGCTCGAGCATGTTCTTGAAATCGGAATTGCCGCCGAAATTGAGCTGATAGGTCCGGTCGAGCCGTACGCCGCGCTCGCAAAGGAGGTTGACGAGCGTACGATGAACGATGGTCGCGCCGACCTGGCTCTTGATGTCGTCGCCCACGAGCGGGAGGCCGCGCTTCTCGAACTTGCGGCGCCAGGACGAATCCGAGGCGATGAACACCGGGATGCAGTTGACGAAGGCGCAGCCGGCGTCGAGGGCGCGGTTGGCGTACCATTCCGTCGCCCGCTGCGATCCGACCGGAAGATAGGAGACGAGCACGTCGGTGCGCGAATTGATCAGGCACTCGGTGACGTCCACGGCCGGACGGCCCGATTCCTCGATCTCGTCGCGCAGATAGCGTCCGATTCCGTCGAGGGTCGGTCCGCGCTGGACCGTCACCCCGGTCTCCTTCACGTCGACGAAACGGAAGGTGTTGTTGGGCGGGGCGTAGATGGCCTCGGCGACATCGCGTCCGACCTTCTTGGCGTTGACGTCGAATGCCGAGGCGATTTCGACGTCGCTGACGTGGTAGCCGCCGAGATCGGCGTTCATCAGGCCCGGAACGGGCTCGTTGGCTCGCGCATCGCAGTAGTAGGACAAGCCCTGCACGAATGAGGAAGCGCAGTTTCCGACACCGACGATGCCGACGCGGACCTTGCTGGAGTGATGGGGTGCTTCCATGGCGGCGCCGACGCGGTTGAACCTGCAACCGGGCGAACGCGCGCCCCGCAACGTTTGTTCCCGGATTCGTGAATGCCAGTCCCACCGGCGTGCAGATCGATCCGCGGGGGGAGGGATCAAGAAGAACAAGAAGAAGATGATGATGATGCCTGACCTCCTGCGCGGGTGGCCGCGGGCGAAGGCGGGGCGATGGGGTCGAGCGAGCGAAGATGGAAGAAGATGAAGAAGATGATGATGAAGTCGAGGCCGGAGCCGGATCGGTCGCGCCGGACAACGGGCCGGGCCTGTTCCGATGCGCCGCCCGGTTGTTGCTCCGGCAGGCGCGCGGAACGCTTGGCGCGGCGACCGCATTGGTAGGCAAACGGTTCGCCGCGGTGCGCCCGCGGTGGCGAGGCAAGGACCGGGAGATCGGAGATGGCCGAAGGCAACGTGACGACCGACCACGAGAAGATACGCAAGTGGGCCGAGGAGCGCGGAGGGAAGCCCGCCACCGTGAAGAGAACGCAGTCGGATGGGGAACCCGGCGTTCTCCGTCTCGACTTCGAGCCCCGCGATGCCGCGCTCGAGCCGATCGACTGGGAGTCGTTTTTAGACAAATTAGACAAGGAGGATCTCGCCGTCCTGTTCCAGGATCGGACCGAATCCGGGGGGGTGGGCCGGGTCCACAAGTTGAAC
>CAZIGW010000086.1:0-2766 GCA_964538565.1 uncultured Hyphomicrobiales bacterium
CACGGCGAGCGCGCCGAGCAATACCCAGACCATGAAGCTCATATCGAAGTAAAGAAACGCGGCGAGCAACGTCGGAACATGCCCCGCTCGCCAGAATGCCCGATCGATCAAAACGCCTCCCCCAACGCTGCGCGACGTCCACGAAAAGTCAGGGCCTGATTGCAAATGGCGGACCAGGACGCGGCAGGCTAGGGAGGCGCAGGAGCGGCGGCGCGCGCGGTCCCTGCACCGAATTCGCGCGTGCAGCGGTGCTGCTGCACTATGCGTTCGCGCGCGAGCCTCGCGAACACTACGCCGATGCCGTGGAATTCGCGGGAGCTAGGGTGGACCGCTTGACCACGATATCGACGCCGCGCGAGCCGCATGCAGAGACCCGAGTGAGCGCGCTTTCGCCTCGAGCGTATCGGGATGCCGCGCACCGAGCGTATTCGTCAGATGTTGAGCCGCTCGAATGGAGGCCTCGCGAGCTTCCGCTGGGCGTTGCTCGGCCGCGCGGACGCGCGCGATCGTCAGCCAGGCGGCACCGGTGAAGTTGGAGAACGGCGCTCCACCTTGTGCCTCTTGAGCGAGCTTCAGCGCGCGCTGCGCGTCCGCCAGCGCCGCGTCGTAGGCATGCGCGGCCAGCGAAACTTCCGCGCGAGCGACGAGCGCACGGGATGTGGCTCCTCCGCAGCAACCCAGGCGCGTGTACGTGTCGACCACGTCCGTGAAGGCCGCGTTGGCCGCGGCGA
Source organism: uncultured Hyphomicrobiales bacterium (assembly GCA_964538565.1). Classification (GTDB taxonomy): domain Bacteria; phylum Pseudomonadota; class Alphaproteobacteria; order Rhizobiales; family Xanthobacteraceae; genus CAYVBN01. The sequence continues at coordinate 732 of CAZIGW010000086.1, forward strand.
GCTCACTGCGCGCAGCCCACACCCGGCCCTGAAACAGCTTCTGTCGCAGCGACGTGGGAGTTTCCGGCTGGATGCGGCCGGCGCGCAGATCGCTCGCGGCCTCATCGAGAAGCGCCTGCGCTTGGTCGAGATTCCCCCGCGCTCGCAGGATGTCGGCCTTCGTGTTCAGGGCGCTCGCGACGCTCTCCGTATCCCCCGCACGGCGCGCGACTTCGCGGGCTGCATCCAGTGCGTCAAGCGCTTCATCGAATCGGCCGAGCGTGCTCAGGATCACGGCACGATTGAGCAACAGCACCGGTGGCGGGTCGCCCGTCGGCGAGCGGCGGTGTGCGATGTTCAGCGCTTCTTCCCAGATCCCGAGCGCACGTTGCGGATTTCCCGTGTTGGTGTTCGCCGCGCCCCAGCCGATGAGCGTCGCCATGGCGGCGGCGCTTTGCATGCGTCCGGCCCGAGAGAACATCGCAAACGCTTGCTGGTAGTACGCTTCCGCCTGTTTGGCGTCTCCGTTCAGCGAGTATGCATAGCCGATGTTCCCGAGCAGAACCGCGTGATCGTGCAAGGATTGACTGGCGCCCGCCTCGTTGAAGCGCCGCTGCGCTTCCAGCGCGAACGCGAGATCGCCCTTGGCGTCGTTGAGGTCGCGCGCGACGACCGCGCGGGCTTGGAGGCAGTACGCGGCCGTCTCCGGGTTGTTCCGATTGCCGGCGATCTCGGCGGTGAGTGTGGCAATCGCTTCGGCCGTGTGTCCGGACTGCGCGCGCAACATGGCGCGTTTGCAAGTGAAGCGCGAGATTGTGCGCGCATGCCGATCCCGGGGTAACGCCTCGATCGCTCGCGCGAGCAGCGCATCCGCGCGCTTGCTCAGGCCGTAGGTCATGAACCATCCAGAGACGAACTCCGTCGCCGCGGCGCGCATCTCGGGGTCGGTCGGCGCGGCGGCCTCCGCCATCATCTCGCTGCGCGTGAGGAGCTGATCGAGCGTGACCGACTCGCCCCGCTCGATGCCTTCCGTGAGCACGGCTTTCGCGAAATCCACCGTCGCGCGCGTTTGCGCGAGACCATCCGCCACGATCGCGCGTTGCGCGGCCGCGGCGCGCCACTGCCAGAGCGCGGCGCCGAGCCCAATGGCCAGAGCCGCGACCACGGTGGTCGTCATCGCCAGCGTGAGCGCGTGGCGACGCGCGAACTTCTTGGCGAGATACCAGCGCGTGGCGGTGCGTGCCGCGATCGGCTGACCCGCCAAGCAGCGCTCGATGTCCGCCGCGAACGCGTCGACCGACGAATACCGCTCCACCGGAGCCTTCCGCAGCGCTTTCGCGAGAATGCTGTCGAGGTCGCCGCGCAGCGCTCGGCGGTCGACGCTCGGCGCCACACTGCTCGCGAGCGCGGGCTCTTCTTCGAGCACGGCCGCCTCCAGCGTGCCCGGCGAGCCTCGGTTCGGCGCGTACGGGCTCGCACCGGTCAGAAGCTCGTAGAGGATCACGCCGAGCGAATACACATCCGTCACCGCGCTGATCGTGCGACCCGTGAACTGCTCGGGTGCCGCGTAGTTGGGCGTGAGCGCGCGCATGCCGAAGTGCGTGTGATGCGTGGCGGCGCTCAATTCGAGTTGCAGCAGCCGGGCGATGCCGAAATCGAGGAGCCGCGCGTGCCCGGCCTCGTTGACCAGGATGTTCGACGGCTTCAGATCGCGATGCACGATGAGCCGGCCATGCGCGAACGCGACGGCGTGCGCGATCTGGAGAAAGAGCTCCAGGCGCTGGCGCAGCGTGAGCGAATGGGTGCGGATATAGGCATCGAGCGCGACGCCGTCGACATGCTCCAGTGCGAGGTACGGCCGGCCCTTGCTGTCGACACCCGCGTCGTACAGACGCGCGATGTTCGGGTGCTCCAGGCCGGCGAGGATGTCGCGCTCGTGCGCCATGCGCGCGGCCATGGCCGGGTGGCCGAGCGCCATGCGCGGCAGCTTCAAAGCGACCTGCCGGCGCAGCATCCCATCCGCGCGGTCCGCGAGCCACACGACGGCCATGCCTCC
>CAZIGW010000087.1:0-49954 GCA_964538565.1 uncultured Hyphomicrobiales bacterium
TGTCCGGACATGCCTTCCATGCTGTGCGCCTTCCCGCCTGACGACGTTTGCCAACCCTTCGGGGTGCCGCCGATCGATTCAACGACATACTCGACGTCGACGCTGCCCGCCTTCTCGAAGGTGAGCGTTCCCTTGATGCGCTGACCCTGCTCGAGCGGCTGCTTGAGCCCGACCAGCATGATGTGGAAGGGAGCGTCCGGTCCGAGCTCGACCGTCTCGCCGGGCTTGATTTCGAGACCGCCGGCGACCGGCCGCATCTTCATGACGCCGCCATCCATCTTCATCTCGTGCACCTCGAAGCGGCTGGCGACGGCGGACGTCCCGCCGATCAACCGGTCGGCCGTCGTCCCCGAGTTGGTGATCTTCATGTATCCGGCGCCGACGCTCGCCCCTTTCGGGGTCGCGCGCGACCATGGGTGGATGATTTCGAGCGAGCCGATCTTGTATTCGTGCGCCGAGGCTGCGCCCGCGCCAAACACGAGTGCAGCGATGACGAAAAGCTTCGCGACTTTCATGACTTGATCCTGGATGTGGCGGCGCGAGCGCGCTGCGCCTGGCCTGAATGAAAGCGGTGATGATTGCACTCAGGCGAAAATGGGGGGCGCGCGCGCCACGTTCGGCTGCGCGGGCCGCCGGAATGGAAGACGGAAAGGCCGGACCTCGGCCGGGGTAAGCGCGGAAGCGATAACGGCAGGCCGGGAGAAATTGGCGCCCGGTTCCGGCGCAAGTCCGCCGCAGCCGGGCATCGGGCACAGCGGGCAGCAACCGGACTCGTGTGAAGCAGGCGCGCCCTTTTTCGCAGGGCTGCCGGCGCACAGGCTCGAACCGTCGATCCTCGCCGCGCCATTGCCCGTCGGCAGTGCGAACGCGGCGAGCAGGGTCTGCATGGCGACCGCATAGGCGGCCACAATCGCAACCAGGCGCGCGAACGGCTGACGGGCTGTCATGAGGCTCGTATAGGGCAACGGGCGAACCGCGTCCACGTGCGCGGCCCGGATCGGCGGACGGATGGCGACGGCAGCGCCGACTCGCCGGCGCCGTCAGTGGGCCACCGGGTAGCGTCGCGTGAGTTGATACTGATCCAGGAACCCGCCCAGGAAACTGCCGACCGGCGTGGGCATGAATCCACGCGCCCGGTTGCAGGCGCCGATCATGAACAGAATGCGCTGACGGTCGAGCAGCTGGCGGTAGCGCTTGGCGACCGACAGGCCGGGACGGCCGGTTTCGAGCGCCGGTCCGCCGATGCCGTGGATTTCCACGATCTTGAAGTTTTCGCCGCGGGCCAGCGCGTCGGTCGAATCGAAACGGATCTCGAACGCGCCGTAGTGAAATTCCGGCATGCTGCGGGCGATCGCGTCGATTTTCGCATCGAGCTCTCGGGTCAGGTGCAAACGGCCATCGGCCACGCACGATGAATCGTGCACCACCAGCGACAGGAGCTGTCCGCGCGCCTCTCCGGGCAGACGCGCGTAGACTGCCGTGGCGGATAGGGTGTCCGGCGCATGGCGTTGGAGCATCAGCTTGGCCCCGCCCGGAAACCGGGCCAGATAGTCGCTGAGCTCGGCCGCATCGGCGACGACCTGCACGGCGCGATCGGCAAAGCCGAGATCGGGACGGGCGACGACCGGAAATTCGATGCCTGCGTCCGCCAGCAGACGACAGGCCCGATCGGTGTCAAAGGCGACGGTCGAGGGCTCGGTTCGGCGGCGCAGGACGACGAAATCGGCGATCCACGGCCGCATCACCTCGCCGACCGAGGCGAGGCAGTCGCTTTTCGACTCGCCCCACATGCCGCCTGAGGGCATGGCCGGATTGGCCGCGCTCGGCAGCGTGAAGCTTCCATGTTTGAACCCGAGCACGATCCAGTGGAGAACGAGCGGCACCTGAAACAAGCAGGACGGCGCGCGCTCCACCAGGCGGCGGAGACGACCGGTGGGTTTCGTCCGGGATACCGCCGGCGCACGTCGGCCAGGTTCCGCGTCTTCCGCGTTTGCCCGCTCGGTGAAGGCCAGCACGCGCTCACGGATGAACCCGGTCGCCCCGAGCGCCACGAGCAGCATGGGCCAGGCCCACAGACCGACCCGGTCGTCGAGTGCGTCGCCGAACACAATGACCAGATAGAGGATGGGCGGCAGATAGATCGCCGAAACCAGCAAACTCGCCACGGTGAAGCGGGCGAGCGACACCCGCGACCAGCCGCAGGCGACGAAAGCCACGAAGACGACGCCCGGCAGCAGCCGGCACAGCGCGACGAGGCTGAAGATGTTCCTTTTCAGCACATCGCCGAAACGGCGGACACGCTCGTCGACCGCGACGTCGCGCAGCCACGGAAGCGAGCGCGCGCCCGCCCCGATGCCGTAGAGCGCGAAATCGCTCACCACCATGCCCCCGTAGATGCTGCCCACCACGAGGCCGACCGGCATCAGATCGTTGACGATGATATAGCCGCCGAGCACGATCGCGAGATCCTCATGCGCGAACGGCAGCGCGATCAGCGATACGATCTTGGCAAGCCACGCCAGATCGAGGCCTACTACTTTGTGAAGCGCGGCCACAAAAGTGCCCACAGCCCCTCCCCCCAGCACCTTCCACCCAGTACTTCCGCCCTGCGGCGAGCGCCGATCGGTGACGCCGATTTCTTGTTGAGGATCGCGCGGGCCAAATTGGCGCTCCGCGCAATCCCGCTTCGGCGCTTCATCTTGTCTCAGGAGGCTGTCCCGGACAAGAATGCCGCAGGCCCTCACCTTACGGAGGCTCGATTTTCTCGCCGCTTGCGCGAGATTTCCGCGAATTTCCGGGATATCCGCGCCGACATGCGACGAATCGCCGCGGTTACGGCCGGCAGCTTTCCTGGAACCGGATCGGTTGTGGGCCACGTGCCACGACAACCAGGCCGGTCGTCTGCCGGCGTCATTTCGTTGCCCGCGTGCCACAGTCCCGGCATCGGTGCTAACCTGCCGGCCGAGCCGGGCGACCGCTCAGAGCCCCTCTCCAAGAGCCCGAGCATGAGGCGCAACGAATCCGCAGACGAGAAGGAAAACGAGTCCGCCCGCGTGGTCCCCTTCGATTCCCGCGTCCGGCTGCAGGGCGGCCGCGAGCGCGCCTCGCTCAAATCGGCGGAGCCGTTGGTCCACGATGTGGGGAAATATGCGCGCGATCCACACGGAGACGATGACGACTATCGCCATCGCATGATCACCAACGCGATCGCCTTCGCGGTCCTCGTCGTTCTGATCGTGTGTGGAATCTGGCTGGCAGACACGATGGCACAGATGCGCCGCGATCAGGACTGCGTCCTGAGCGGCCGCCGCAACTGCACGCCAATCGAGATTCCCGACCGCGGCAATCGCTGAACGGCCCGCATCGAGACATCGCGATGCGCGGAAACGCGGACGAGAGTGCCGAACGGCGACACTCCCGCCCGAAGACGACTTGCACGCTCAACGCACGTCGAGCGCGACCTGCTTGCCTGGCGCGCCGGCCCACGGGCGCGGCGTTTCCGTCGCGCCCAGGCCGGCTTGGCGTCACGCGCCCTTGTGTTCGACCTGCAGGGTGACCGGGGTGAGCCCGGAGAAACCCAGCGCGCGCGCACCGGCCGGAGTCAGATCGATCACGCGGCCGCGAACGTAGGGGCCGCGATCGTTGATGCGAACAACGACCGAGCGTCCGTTCCTGCGGTTGGTGACCCGCACGACCGTGCCGAGCGGCAACGTGCGGTGTGCAGCCGTGAGGCCGTTCGGCCGGGCGATCTCGCCGTTTGCCGTCTTCTCCCCCTTGTAGGCGTAGATGGAAGCGATGCCTGCCATCGGATTGGCCGGCAGCGGCACCTTGCTGGGATTGGCGGCCAGAGCCGAACCGCAGCCGGCCAAAACGAAACAGAGTCCCATCGTCAGTTTTGCAGATCGAATCATCCCCTTTCACCGAAGCGGTGCTTCGGTGCCCTTCAGTTTGAGCTCACTTGTCGGATTGGCGTGAGTTGTTGCCCGTCCGCACGCTTTCGCGTGGCCCGCCGAATGCCGATGTAATTTGACGGCAATTTGACGTATTTATCCCGACAAATACGTATAAAACGACGAAACTCTATGGAACTTTGGCAAGTTCCTCCACGAAATGTGGCAACGACTCGACGATTTGATGCGGATCGTGTGTATTCTTTTGTTATACTATACTATGGTGCCGTATCGCTATTGGATTGCAGAGACGAGATGTGCCAACGGAACTCTGTTTCTTGGTCCGATAATTCTTGTGCGTGGGTCCGTCACAGCCCATCCACTCCGCTCGGCGCGCGCCGCGACGGCGCGCCGGCCGTCCGTTCGCGCCGGGCTGGATCTTCGAGAAGACGGCCGCAGGCTGGCGCGCTCAGCCAACGGTCGGGCTCGGCGACTGCGCATCCGGGGAAAGCCCGTTCGCGGTGGCGAGCAGGACGTGAAGGGCGCCCACCATCGTCCGCGCGACGGCAACGTCGTGGACGGATCGTCGAGGATTCGCGCCGGCGTCTCAGCGCGCGACAACCGACCTTGTGGAGTCAGGGCACGGCGCCTGCGCGCGCTGATCCCGACGCGTCACGATTGCTTGAAAATACAGGCGTTTGCGCGGATTTCCGCGCGCCCACCTGAAGACGCCCGCCATTGCGCTTGCGTGCCCTCTTGGTTATACGGACGCGCACGACGAGACAGCGGCCGGGTGCGGGAACCGGCCGGGGGGCTTTTGCGCGATCCAGCGCGGCTATCAAACCCTTCACTTCGCAGAGAGTTGCCGATGTCAGCGACCTTCGACACCGTTGCCAATATCATCGCCGAGACCTGCGACATCCCGCGCGACACCATCAAGCCGGAAAGCCACGCCATCGACGATCTCGGCATCGACAGCCTCGACTTCCTTGATATTGCGTTTGCCATCGACAAGGCATTCGGCATCAAGCTTCCGCTCGAGCAATGGACGCAGGAAGTCAACGACGGCAAGGCGACGACCGAGCAATATTTCGTTCTCAAGAATCTGTGCTCGCGCATCGACGACCTCGTCGCAGCCAAAGGGGCGTGACCCCCGCCCGACATGCGCCTCGAGTACTTTCAGCTGATCGACCGGATCGCCGAGTTCGACTTCGGCGCCCGGCAGATCCGCGCGACGGCGGTCGTGCCGCAGACGAGCACGATCTTCGAAGGACACTTCCCGGGCTACCCGCTGATGCCGGGAGTCCTCCTGATCGAGACGATGGCCCAGGCCTCCGGATGGCTCGTGATCGGCGTGCTGCGGTTCGAGCGCATGCCGTTCCTAGCTGCCGTGAAGGAGGCCAAATTCCGGCGCTTTGTCACGCCGGGTGAGGCGCTGTCGGTCGAGGCGAAGATGATCCACGACGGGTCGGGTTTTGCCGTCACGCATGCCAGGATCGTGACCGACGGAGAAAAGCCGGTGTGCGAGGCTGAGATCCGGTTGCGCGTCATGCCGTTTCCCAACCCGGACTTCCGCACCAGCATGAAGAACCAGGCCGAGAAGCTCGAATTCCCGCTCGGAGCGATCGTCGATGGCTGAGAACGAGCGGCAGGCCTGGATTACCGGAATTGGCATCCTGTCGTGCCTCGGCGAGGGACCGGACGCCCATTGGCAGGGGCTCCAGGGGGGAAAGCCGCACGTCGACACGACGACATTCGCGCCCTGCATCGTGCATCCACTGGCGGCGGTCGATTTCGACAAGCAGATCCCCAAGAAGGGCGACCAGCGGCAGATGGAGCCGTGGCAGCGGATGGGCACCTACGCGGCGGGGCTCGCGCTCGACAGCGCCGGCGTGAAGGGCAACGCGGAGCTGCTCGCCCGCATGGACATGATCGTGGCGGCCGGCGGTGGCGAGCGCGACGTCGCCGTGGATGCGGCCATTCTCAGCGGACTTCCCAAGGCCAAGCAGCCGGACCTGTTTCTCAACGAGCGGCTGATGAACGATCTGCGCCCGACGCTGTTCCTCGCGCAGCTCTCGAACCTGCTCGCCGGCAACATCTCGATCGTGCACGGCGTGACCGGATCCTCGCGCACCTTCATGGGCGAAGAGGCGGCCGGGTTCGACGCCGTCCGCATCGGGCTCGCCCGCATTCTTGCCGGACAGAGCCAGATCGCGCTCGTGGGCGGTGCCCACAACGGCGAGCGCAAGGACCTGCAGATGCTCTACGAGTTCGGCGGGTTCAATCTGAAGGGCGCGTTTCGGCCGGTGTGGGACCGCGCCCCGCAAGGCGGCTTCGCGCTCGGTTCGCTCGGCGCCTTTTTGGTCGTCGAGGAGCGGGCCCACGCGCAGGCGCGCGGGGCAAAGCCCTTTGCGCGATTGTCCTCGATCACCAGCGACCGCGCCGGCCGCGAGCCCGGAGCCGTGACCGCGATGCTCGAGCGCTTGTGGAAAACGATCGCGCCGCGACTCGAGCCCGGACACCATGCGATCATCTCGGGCGCCACCGGGGCCGAGCCGGCGACCGGAGAAGAGCGCGCTTTCCTGCGCGAGCACGCGGATGTTGCCGTTCGCGCCACCGGGACCCATCTTGGCCATGGACCGGAGCCGCAGTTCGCGATGAACATCGCGCTTGCGGCCCTCGCGGTGAGTCGGGGACAGTTGTTTCCCCCGGCCGACCACTCGGGCGTCGAGCAGCCGATGGACGCGCCGCTCACGCAAGTGGTCGTCACCGGGGTCGGTCATTGGCGCGGCGAAGGCATGGCGCTCGTCGAAGCGGCGCACTGAAAGCGGAGGACACGTCATGGCAAGGATGCGCGACAAGGCGGGCAGGCCGATTGTCGCCGTGACCGGCATGGGCATCGTGACGTCGCTCGGCTCCGGCAAGGCGGAGAACTGGGACAAGCTCGTCGCCGGAATGTCGGGCATCCGCGCCATCACCCGATTTCCGACCGACGGCCTGAAGACCCGCGTGGCCGGAACGGTGGACTTTCTCGCTTCCGAACCGCTCGTGGCGCCCGAACTCGCCGAGCGTCTCGCCGAACTCGCCATCGAGGAGGCGATCGGCGAAGCAGGAATCGGCAAGCGCTTTCCCGGACCGCTTTTTCTCGCCGTGGCGCCGATTGAGATCGAATGGCCGCAGCGCGAGGAACTGGCGCGAGCCTCCGGCGCCAACGACACGGTGACCTACGACGACCTCATCCGCGCCTGTTCGACCGGACGGTTTCGCCACTACCACGAGCGCTTCGTCTTCGGCTCGGTCGCCGACCACCTGGCCGACCGCTTCGGCACGCAGGGCACGCCGATCTCGCTGTCGACCGCCTGCGCGTCCGGAGCAAGCGCGATCCAGCTCGGGCTCGAGGCGATCCGCCGCGGCGAGACGCAGGCTGCGCTGTGCGTCGCGACCGACGGCTCGGTCAATCCCGAAAGCCTGGTGCGGTTCTCGCTCCTGTCCGCGCTCTCGACCCAGAACGAGCCGCCCGAATCCGCCCCCAAGCCGTTTGCAAAGAACCGCGACGGGTTCGTGATGGCGGAGGGCGCCGGCGCGCTCGTGCTCGAGGACTACGAGGCCGCGCGGGCGCGCGGCGCCAGGATCCTCGGCATCGTGGAGGGCTGCGGCGAACTCGCCGATTCCTTCCACCGCACGCGCTCGAGCCCGGACGGCAAGCCGATCATCGGCTGCATGCGCAACGCCATCGCCGACGCCGGACTGGTGCCCGAGGACATCGACTACATCACCGCGCACGGGACCGGCACGCCGGAAAACGACAAGATGGAATGCCTCGGCGTCACCACGGTGTTCGGCGAGCGCATCAAGGACATCCCGATCTCCTCCAACAAGTCGATGATCGGGCACACGCTGTCGGCGGCGGGCGCCGTCGAGGCGGTGATCTCCTTGCTTACCCTCGACCGGCAGCGGATTCCGCCGACCATCAACTACAAGGTGCCCGATCCCGCCATTGCGCTCGACGTCGTTCCGAACGTCGCCCGCGATGCGCGAGTCACCCACGCGATCTCCAACTCGTTCGGCTTCGGCGGCCAGAACGTGTCGCTGGTGATGGCGCGAGAACCCGCCTGATGAGTGCCGCCGCCGAGCGACGGCGCGTGCTCGTGACCGGTGGCGGGAGCGGGCTCGGAGCCGCCATCGTGCGCGCGCTCGCAGCGGCGGGTCACGACGTGACCTTCACGTATCGGTCGGATGCGGCCGGCGCCGAGGCACAGATCGCCGAGCTCGCCGCCGCCCACCCCGCGCAGGCCTTCGCGGCGCATCCGCTCGACCTCGCCGACAAGCCGGCGGTCGACGACTTCGCGGCGCGCACCGAGGCGGACTCCCCCTACTCGGGCTTCGTGCACAACGCCGGCCAGTCCTACGACAGCCTCGCCATGATGATGGACCAAGCCAAGGCCGAGCAGGCGATGCAGGTGAACTTCTGGTCCTTCACGCGGCTCGTCAACGCGCTGGTGCGCCCGATGATGCGCGCGCGTGACGGGCGGCTCGCCGTCATCGGGTCCGTGACCGCCCTGCAGGCGAACCAGGGCAATGCCGCCTATGCGGCCTCGAAAGCGGCGCTCCTCGCCTACGTGCGCACGCTCGCGATCGAAACGGCGCGCACCGGGGTAACCGTCAACTACCTGGCGCCCGGCTTCATCGACACGGCCATGGTCGCGCCTTACGCGAAGTATCGCGCGCAGATGGAGGCCCAGATCCCGGCCCGGCGCTTCGCCCGGCCCGAGGAGATCGCCGGGGTCGTGTGCTTTCTCCTGTCGCCGCAGGCGTCCTATGTCACCGGATCGGTCTTGACCGTTGACGGCGGGCTTTCCGCAGCGATAGGCATCCACCGCTGATCCCCCTCACCGCCGATGTCCGGAGACGCGACTTCCATGCGTGCGCTCACCCTGGTCGCTGACCGCAAGCTCGAACTGCGCGACGTTCCCGCGCCGCCGCCGCCGGGGCCCGGCGAGGCGCAGGTTCGCGTCAAGGCCGTCGGCCTCAACCACATCGACGTGTGGGGATTCCGCGGCATGGCCTTTGCCAAGCGCAGGCTGCCGCTCGTGGTCGGCGCCGAGGCGGCGGGCGAGATTGCTGCGGTCGGCGACGGTGTGACGGGTCTTGCGCCCGGCGATGCGGTCGTCATGTACGGCGCGCTCACCTGCGCGACCTGCAAGGCCTGCCGCGAAGGCCGCGACAATCTGTGCGAGAACGTGCAGGGCATCATGGGCTTTCATGTCGACGGGTTCGCGCGCGATCTCCTGAACCTGCCGGCGCGGCTCATCATCCGCGTCCCCGACGGCGTCAGCGCGCGCGACGCGGCCTGCGCGCCGATCGCGTTCTCGACCGTCGAGCACATGCTGTTCGACAACGCGAAACTCCAGCCGGGAGAATCGATCCTGGTGCACGCCGGCGGCTCGGGGATCGGCACGGCGGCCATCCGGATGGCGAAGGCGATCGGCTGCATGGTCATCACCACCGTCGGCGACGACGTCAAGGCGGAGAAGGCGAAAGCACTCGGGGCCGACCATGTCATCAACTACCGCACCGACCGGTTCGAGCACCTGGTGCGCAAGATCACGGCGAAGAAGGGCGTCGACGTCGTGTTCGAGCACGTCGGGGCGGAGACGTTCAACGGCTCGCTGCTGTCGCTCAAGCGCGGCGGACGGCTTGTCACCTGCGGCTCGACCTCCGGGCCGACGACGACCATCAATCTCATGCAACTCTTCCAGCAGCAGTATAAGATCTTCGGCTCGTTCGGCGCCTCCATGCGCAACATCCGCGACGCGCTCGACAAGATGGCCGGCGGCCTGTTGCCGGTCATCGACACCGAGGTGCCGCTGGCCGAACTCGAGAAGGGCCTGGCGCGACTGGAGAGCCGGCAGGTGTTCGGCAAGGTGATCGTGCGGTTCTGAGGACGTCACGGCCGTGGGACAGAAATCCCCGCAGGTCGCCCGACGCCTGGCGGCCGCCGCCAAACCGGTCGCCGACGCGGCCGCCGGCCACCTCGCTGCATGGCTTCTCCGGGCGATCCGTCGCGGCAGGCGGGAACGCACCAGCGATTTTTTCGGGCGCATGATGCGCACGATCGGTCCCTGGCTGCCGGAGCACCGCGTCGGCCGCGCCAACCTCGTGGCCGCATTTCCGGAAAAATCTCCGGCGGAGATCGAGACCATCCTGGACGGCGTGTGGGACAACCTCGGCCGGGTCGCCGCCGAGTTCGCCTTTCTCGACCGCCTGCGCATCCAGGACACCGAGCACGCGGAGCAATCGCCCGGCGCGGAAATCACCTACGATCCGGCGACCTACGCGCGCTTCCTGCGCCTGCGCGACGACGGCAAGCCGGCGCTTGTGTTCGCCGCGCATCTCGCCAACTGGGAACTGCCGGCCCTCGTCGCCGCCGCCTACCAGCTCGATGCCGTGGTGCTCTATCGCCGCCCCAATCTCGGCGCGGTGGCCGACGCCGTGATGGCGATCCGGCAGGGAAGCATGGCGCAGCTGATCCCGACCGATCTCTCCGCGCCGCTCAAGCTCGCACGCGCCCTCCAGGCCGGCCGCCATGTCGCCATGCTGGTCGACCAGCACTACGTGAAAGGCGTGGCGGTGACGTTCTTCGGGCGGCGCTGCCACGCCAATCCGCTGATCGCGGTGCTCGCGCGCGAGATCGAGTGCCCGATCCACGGCACGCGCATCATCCGGGGTCCGGACCATCGCTTCCGCGCCGAACTCACCGAGGAGATCGCACCCGTCCGCGGCGCAGACGGGCGGATCGACGTGCAGGGCACCATGCAGGCGATCACGTCGGTGATCGAGGGCTGGGTGCGCGAGCATCCCGAGCAGTGGCTGTGGCTGCATCGGCGCTGGCGCTGATAGTCCACGCGCGCGCCGGCCAAGGCACCGAGACTGCCGGCTCACCGCCCGGTCTTGATGCGGGTCCAGAGCCGGTTCATCACGCGCTGCGTCTTCGGGTCGTGCGCGTTGATCGTGTAGAGGCGACGCATGGTCGCCGCGTCCGGATAGACGGAGCGGTCGTCGAGGATTTTCCTGTCGACGAACTTCTGGCTCGCAAGGTTGCCGTTCGCATAGGAGACGACGTTCGTGTTCCTGGCGGCGACTTCGGGCTCGAGCAGATAGTTGATGAAGGCGTGCGCCTCCTCGACGTGCTTCGCGTCCTTCGGGATCGCGAGGTTGTCGAACCACATCTGCGCGCCTTCCTTCGGAATCGCGTAGCCGATGTCGACGCCGTTCCTGGCCTCCGCGGCGCGCTTTTGCGCCTGCTTGATGTCGCCGGACCAGCCGACCACGAGGCAGATCTCTCCGCTCGCCAGCGCGTTGATGTATTCGGAGGAGTGGAACTTGCGCACCGAGGGCCTGACCTTGGCGACGAGATCGGCCGCCTTCTCGAGCGCCGCCGGATCGGTCGTGTTGGGGTCGAGGCCGAGATAGCGCAGCGCCGCCGGAAGAATGTCGTCGGAGGAATCGAGCATGTAGACGCCGCAGTCCTTGAACCTGGCCAGGTTCTCCGGCTTGAAGACGATGTTCCAACTGTCGATCGCGGCTTCCGGGCCGAGAATGGCGCGCATCTTGCCGATGTTGTAGCCGATGCCGGTCGTGCCCCACATGTAGTTGACGGCGTACTGGTTGCCCGGATCGTAGTTGGCCAGCCGCTCGGCGATTTCCGGCCAAACGTTCACGAGGTTGGGCAGTCGGGACTTGTCGAGCTTCTGGAACACGCCCGCGCGGATCTGCCGCTGAAGAAAATAGGCGGTCGGGACGACGACGTCGTAACCGGACCGTCCGGCCATCAGTTTGGTCTCGAGCGTGTCGTTGGAATCGAACGTATCGTAACGGACCTGGATCCCCGTCTTCTTGGTGAACGCGTCGATCACGCTTGGATCGATGTAGTCCGACCAGTTGTAGACGTTGACCACGCGCTCGTCCGCGGCCGCGCCTGGAGCAGTCGCGGCCGTCACGCCCCAGGTCAGGGCTGCGCCGAGGGCATATCGCAGCAGGACAAGGCGCATCGATCCGTTCCCCACACGAGCATCCCGACGGCGCGGCCGAAACCGCCACCGTCGGTCGGAAAGCTAGGGAGAAGCACCGCTTCTCTCAATGCGGCGATGCGCCCGACGGCGCCGTGTTGCGCGGGCCGCTTGGTGCCGGCTCAGCGGACGTACGTGTGCGGATGGCGCCGGTGCGGCGCCGTTCGCGGCGCCACATAGGCCTCGTAGGATGGATTGCGGTTGCAGTAGCCGCCGACCCCGCTGACGGTGGCCATGCACTGCTCGAACGTGCTGAACCCGCAGTTGGTCCCGCCACGCAGAGCATAATAGGCGCACCAGGGGTAATTGGCCCCCCACCACCAGTCCCCCGCATGGGCGGGACGCGCATCGGCAACCAGGACGGCAAAAAGGGCGCCCACGACAAGGCCTGTCATCCGCATTGAGCTCTCCGCTATTTCATTGTCGCCCAGTTTACACGGGTCCGGGCGCTGGCCGAACCGCAATCAGCCGGTCGCCAGGTCAGCTTTCGGTCGGAAATCCGGCCGCCTTCCAGGCCTTGATTCCACCGGCGAGATGCGCGTCGTAGGCGAGCCCCGCCGCCTGCGCGGCGAGCGACGCGGTGACGGACCGATTTCCCGAACGGCAGGCAAACACGACCCTGCGTCCGGCCGGATCCGGGATGGCATGCGGATCGAAGCACGACAGCGGCAGGTGGACCGCCCCCGGATAGCGCTCCACGTCCGTCTCGTTCGGCTCGCGCACGTCGACAAGCAGGATGCGCCCCTGCGCCATGCCCTGCGCCACTTCCTCCGGCGTCAGGTCGCAAACTTTCCGTTCGCCCGTGGCCGTCATCAGCGTCCTCCACTTGATCCGCGGTTTGTTGCAGGCTCGTGCGGCGATTGCAATTCCTCCGGCCGCGACCCCGGCGATGCCCTCTCGAACCGCTTGCACCCGCCACGAACGAAGCTTGCGGCAACCGACGGCGGAATCAAGGCCCGGCAGGCCCGATCGCGCGGCCGGAGGCGGGCTCCCGCCTAGATCGTCACCTGCGTGCCGACCTCGACCACGCGTCCGGTCGGGATCTGGAAATAATTGGTGGCGTCGCTCGCGCTGCGCGCCAGCGCGATGAACAGCCGGTCCTGCCAGCGCGGCATGCCCGACCTGGCGGCCGGCTTGAGCGAGCGGCGCGAAAGGAAGAACGACGTCGCCATGATGTCGAACTGCCAGCCGAGCTTGCGCGCCACCGCCAACGCGCGTGGCACGTTCGGCGACTCCATGAACCCGAACCGGACGATGACGCGCGAGAAGGTCTCGCCCACCGGTTCGATGCGCACCCGCTCGCCGTGGGGAGCGCGCGGCATGGGAAGAGATTCGATCGTGAGGATCACGTTCTTTTCGTGCAGCACCTTGTAGTGCTTGAGACTGTGCAGGAGCGCCGTGGGGGCGCTGTGCGGATCGCTCGTCAGGAAGACCGCCGTGCCCGGCACCCGCTGCGGAGGCTTTCGCTCCAGCATCGCGACGAGTTCGTCGAGCGGCGTCTCGAGGCGCCGCGTCTTCTCGAACAGGAGATGGCTGCCACGACGCCACGTGTACATCACGGTCATCACCAGCAGTCCGAACGCCAGCGGCACCCAGCCGCCCTCCACCACCTTGAGCAGGTTGGCGCTCAGGAACGTCAGGTCGACGACGAGGAAGGGCACCATCAGCGCGGCAGCCGCGATCGGATGCCAGCGCCACACTTTCCACACCACGATGAACGCCATCATGGTGGTAACCACCATCGTGCCGGTCACCGCGATTCCGTACGCCGAGGCGAGCGCGCTCGAACTGCGGAACAATCCGACCAGCAACAGGACGCCGCCGAGCAGGAACCCGTTGACGCGCGGCATGTAGATCTGCCCCTCCTGCATCTCCGACGTGTGACGGACGTCGAAACGCGGTAGCAGGCCGAGTTGGATCGCCTGGCGGGTGAGCGAATAGGCCCCGGTGATCACCGCCTGGCTGGCGATCACCGTCGCGGCCGTCGCGAGGCCGACGATCGGCAGCAGCGCCCATTCGGGGTAGAGCAGAAAGAACGGGTTTTCGACCGCCTTCGGGTTGGCCAGGATCAGCGCCCCCTGGCCCAGGTAGTTGAGGGCGAGCGCCGGCAGCACCAGCGTGAACCAGGCCGACTGGATCGGGCTTCGCCCGAAATGTCCGAGATCGGCATAGAGCGCTTCCGCGCCGGTCACCGCCAGAAACACCGCACCGAGCGTGACGAAGCCGACCACGCCGTGGTCGAGCAGGAAGGTCAGCCCGTGAACCGGATTGAGCGCGGCGAGCACGCTCGGGTCGAAACCGACGAAGACGGCGCCCGGAATCGCGATGGCAACGAACCACGCGGCCATCACGGGACCGAAAAAGGTCGCGACCTTGGCGGTGCCGCGCCACTGAACGGCGAACAAGGCGATGAGGATCACGACCGTGAACGGGACCACGTAAGGGTCGAACCGCGGTGTGACGATCTTCAATCCTTCGACCGCAGAGAGCACGGAGATGGCGGGCGTGATCATCGCGTCGCCGTAGAACAGCGCCGCCCCGATGATCCCCAGCAGCGCGATGGTGGCCCCGCGGCTCCCGGTCGCCCGTTGGGCGAGAGCCATCAAGGTGAGCGTGCCACCCTCGCCGTTGTTGTCGGCGCGCAGCAGCACCAGGACGTACTTGAGGCTCACCACGATGATGAGCGCCCACAGGATCAGCGAGAGCACGCCAAGAACGGCTGCTCGGGTCGCCAGCCCGTCGGCGCCCACGGCGGCCGTGACCGCCTCGCGCAAGGCATAGAGCGGGCTCGTGCCGATGTCGCCGTAGACGACACCCACGCTGCCCAGCATCAAGGCACAAAAACGAACGGCGGAATGCGTGGCGGAATGCGTCATGCCGGGGCATTCGGCCGCGGCGCGCGCCTCACTCCCTCGGGGAGCGGCGATCATGGAGGACATGTCTCACCAATGCTGCGCCGCAACATGGCGCAGGGTGGCGGCTTATAGCACTGGGCCGGCCCCCGGTCAGCCCACCGGGCGGCCACCGGCGCAGCCCTGCCATGCATTTCTGCGCACCCACGGGCACCTCGGGTTTACCTTGCCCGGTGTGCGGGTGTCCCCGACGGTCGCGAAACGCAGCCGTCAGACGGTCACCTGGGTCCCGACTTCGACGACCCGGCCGGTCGGAATCTGGAAGAAGTCGGTCGCGTCGCTTGCCGACTTGGCGAGCGCGATGAACAGCCGGTCCTGCCAGCGCGGCATGCCCGAGTGCGCGGCGGGCTTGAGCGCGCGGCGCGACAGGAAGAACGACGTTCCCATGATGTCGAAGTGCCAGCCTTTCTTGCGGGCGATGGCCAGTGCCTTGGGAACGTTCGGTGTCTCCATGAATCCGAACTTGAGCTCGACGCGGCTGAACAGCGGCGAGATTTCCGTCATGCGCACGCGGTTCTCGTCGGTCACGCGCGGCGTATCGGCGGTGACGATGGTGAGAATGACGTTGTGCTCGTGCAGCACCTTGTTGTGCTTCAGGTTGTGCAGCAGCGCGGTCGGCGCGAACTCCGGATCGCTGGTGAGAAACACCGCGGTCCCCGGTACGACATGCGGCGGCTTCTTTTCGAGACTGTGCAGGAGAGAATCGAGCGGCACTTCGATGCGGCGGGTCTTCTCGGACAGCAGGCGCGTCCCGCGCCGCCAGGTGAGAATGACCAGCACGATCGTTCCGCCGAACAGCAGCGGCGCCCAGGCGCCCTCGAACAGCTTGAGCAAATTGGCGCTGAGGAACGTCAGGTCCACGGTGACGAGCGGCGCCATCAGGACGACGGCGACCCACGGACGCCAGCCCCACAGCTTCCACACGACGATGAACCCCAGCATGCCGTCGACCACCATGGTGGTGGTCACCGCTACCCCGTAGGCCGAGGCAAGTTCGCTCGAGGTCCGGAACAGCCCGACCAGCAACAGGACGCCGAGGAGCAGGGTGCCGTTGACGCGCGGAATATAGATCTGGCCGGCATGCGCCTCCGAGGTGTGCCAGATGGCGAGGCGCGGGATGAGACCGAGCTGGATGGCCTGGCGGGTGATCGAATAGGCCCCGGTGATCACCGCCTGGCTGGCGATGATCGTCGCCACCGTGGCGAGAACGATCATGGCCGGCAGCAGCGGCGGCGGCACCAGGCGATAGAACGGATTCGAGATCGCGGTGGGGTCGGCGAGGACCAGCGCACCCTGGCCGAAGTAGTTGATGACGAGGGACGGAAGCACCAGGCCGAGCCAGGCGGCCTGGATCGGCCTGTGGCCGAAGTGGCCGAGATCGGCGTAGAGCGCCTCGCCGCCGGTCACCGCGAGGAACACCGCGCCCAGCGTGACGAGCCCGATGGTGCCGTGGTGATAGAGAAAGCGCACGCCGTACCACGGGTTGATCGCGGCGAAGACGTGCGGATCGTCGGCAAGGTGGGTCAGCCCGGCCGCCGCGATGGCGACAAACCACACGGCCATGACCGGCCCGAACAGCGAAGCGACTCGCGCCGTGCCGCGCGACTGGACGGCAAAGAGCGCGACGAGGATCACCACCGTCAGCGGCACGACGACGTGATCGAAGGCCGGGGTCGCGATCTTCAATCCCTCGACCGCCGAGAGCACGGAGATCGCCGGCGTGATGACGGAATCGCCGTAGAACATCGCCGCCCCGACGATCCCGAGCATGAACACCGTCATGGTGCGCCGCCCGAGCACGCGCGAGGCGAGCGCCGTCAGCGAGAGCGTGCCGCCCTCCCCGTTGTTGTCCGCGCGCAGCAGCACGAGGACATATTTGACGGTGACGACCACGATCAGCGCCCAAAGGATGAGCGAGAGAACGCCCAGGACGGCGGTCCGGTCGATCGGTCCCGTGCCGACGGCCGCCGCCAGGGCTTCGCGGAAGGCGTAGAGCGGGCTGGTGCCGATATCCCCGTAGACCACCCCGACGCTTCCCAGCGCAAGGCCCAGCAGGTTGGCGTTGCCCGTCGGAATCCGCTCGACGGCAGCCTTTGGCTCGGGTGCGGTGGTGGTTTGGCGCGTCGTCTCGGTCATGCGAGCGTGCAAGTCCCTGGAAGGGGCGCCCTTATACACCGCCGCGCCGGCCGTCGTACCGATTTTCCGGTCGCACCGCCGGCCGGATCCGAGTCCGGCCGCGGCCCGTCCCGGGGGCGCGGCCGCAGCCCACAAATCCCTGTTTTATGGCTTGAAATTCAAGGGGATGGGCGGCGCCTCGCGCATCAGCGTAATGGTTACGCGGCGGTTTGCCGCGATATACGGGTCGTCCGGAAACAGCGGCTGGGTATCCGCCCGGCCCGCAACCATGAAGAAATGGGAGGTCGGTACCCCCTCCTCCTCGAGGATCTTGCGCACGGTGTTGGCTCGGTCGGCGGACAATTCCCACGGTCCGTAGCCTGGCTGTGACGGAACCTTGCTCGCCGCCGTGTGACCCGTCACCGAGATGCGGTACGGCGTCGATTTCAAAGGGACGCTCAGCTTCTGGATCAAACGCCGCGTGCGTTCGTAGGGTTCCTTGGAGCCCTCGGGAAACATCGACCGGCCGTCCTGGTCAACGATCTCGATGTTGAGCCCGTCCTTCGTCTCTTCGACCATGACATGCTTGGAGACCTCGGTCAGCTCGGGCATGTCCTGAAGCGCCTGACGCAGCGACGCGGCGGCGAGCGCGAACGCGCGGTCCTCCTGCATCCGCGCGCCGTCGGTGCGATTGCGATCGTGGTTGTCGGGACTGGGGGTCGCGGACGCTTCCTCGGGCGGAATGTCCGCGGCATTCTTCAGCTTGGGCCGGGTCGGCAGGCCGGTGATCTCGATCACGCCGGAATAGCGGACCCGGTCCTGCACGCCAAAAGCATCGCGCATCGAACCGGCGACGATCTGCAGCTTCTGCTGGTCCTGGTTGGAGAACGCGACCAGCATCACGAAGAAGCTGACGAGCAGCCCCATGAGATCCGCGAAGGTCACGAACCAGCCGTGACCTCCGCCGTGTACCGCTTCCTTGCGCCTTGCCATGGCGGTCCCCGACGACGCCGGCTCAGGCCGGCACCGTCTCGGCCTCCTCGTGACGATGCTTCTCGGGCAGATAGGCGAGCAGCATCTCGCGCACGAGCGTCGGGCTCTTGGCGTCGCGGATCATCAGCACGCCGTCGATGATCAGCGTCCGGTTGATCTCTTCGTCGACCAGCTTGAGATGCAGCTTGTCGGCAAGCGGCAGACACAGCAGGTTGGCGACGGCCGCGCCGTAGAACGTCGCGAGCAGCGCCACCGCCATGAACGGCCCGAGCTTCGAGGGATCGGTCATGTTGGCGAACATCTGCACCATGCCGATCAGGGTGCCGATCATGCCGAAGGCGGGCGCGCAATCGCCGACCGCGCGATAGATCTTCTGGCCTTCGTCGAGATGGGTGAGGAAGATGTCGCGGTCGCGCTCGAGATTGTCGCGGATGAAGTCGACGTCATAGCCGTCGGCGACGAAACGAATGCCCTTGGCGAGGAACGGATCCTCGATCTCGACCTTCTCGAGGCCGACCGGGCCGCTCTTGCGCGCGATCTCCGCCAGTCCGGCGATCTCCTCGACGAGCTCGCGCTGGCTGGTGCGACGCAAGGTGAAGGCGAACCGGGCGCCGAGCGGCAGGCCGTGAAAGATCGAGGCGAGCGGAAAGCGTATGAGCGTGGCCGCGAAGGAACCGCCGAAAATGACGATGAACGCATGGGCGTCGATGAACATCCGCAGGTCGCCGCCCATGAGAATGAGGGTGACGAGCACGGTGGCTCCGGCCAACAAACCGAGGCCCGTTGCGATATCCATGAACCAACTCCGACCCACCCCGAAACGCGCGCAACCCTAGGCTGGGCGCGCTTAAAGTTGCGTAAAGAGGGGTATTGGCGG
The DNA here is from genome assembly GCA_964538565.1 of uncultured Hyphomicrobiales bacterium. Classification (GTDB taxonomy): domain Bacteria; phylum Pseudomonadota; class Alphaproteobacteria; order Rhizobiales; family Xanthobacteraceae; genus CAYVBN01. Next base: position 18,857 of record CAZIGW010000087.1, read on the forward strand.
GCGGACTCCGGCCGCAGCCTTGCGACCGCTTCCCGTTCGGAGGCGCCTGCGCTATCTCAGATCCAGGCTGGCGTCGTCGGCCCGAAGAGCCGCGGCGGATCGTCATGGAACGCGAGGAGGAGACGCCATGCGGGAGATCGGTCATTTCGTCGGCGGCAAGGAGATCAAGGGCACCTCGGGCCGGCACGGCGACGTGTTCAACCCCAACACCGGCGAGGTCCAGGCCCGGGTGGCCTTCGCCAAGCATTCCGAGGTCGAGCACGCGATCGCGGTCGCGGAGGCGGCGCAGCCGGCCTGGGCGGCGACGAACCCGCAACGGCGGGCGCGCGTCCTGTTCAAGTTCCTCGAGCTGGTCCAGAAGGATTTCGACAATCTGGCCAGGCTCCTGTCGTCGGAGCACGGCAAGGTGCTGGCCGACGCGCGCGGCGACATCCAGCGCGGCATCGAGGTGATCGAGTTCGCGTGCGGCATTCCCCACCTGCTCAAGGGCGAATTCAGCGAGGCGGCCGGGCCCAGCATCGACCTCTACTCGTTCCGCCAGCCGCTCGGCGTCGTCGCCGGCATCACGCCGTTCAATTTTCCCGCGATGATCCCGATGTGGAAATTCGGTCCGGCGCTCGCCTGCGGCAACGCCTTCATTCTCAAGCCGTCGGAGCGCGACCCCTCGGTGCCGATGCGACTGGCCGAGCTTCTCGTCGAAGCCGGCCTGCCGGCCGGCGTGCTCAACGTGGTCAACGGCGACAAGGAGGCGGTGGACACGCTGCTCACCGATCCGCGCGTCCAGGCCATCGGCTTCGTCGGTTCGAGCGCCATCGCCGAATACATCTATGCGACCGGATGCGCCAACGGGAAGCGCGTGCAGTGCTTCGGCGGCGCCAAGAACCACATGATCATCATGCCGGACGCCGACATGAACCAGGCCGTCGACGCGCTGATCGGCGCGGGCTACGGCTCGGCGGGCGAACGCTGCATGGCGGTGTCGGTCGCGGTGCCGGTCGGCAAGAAGACCGCCGACACTTTGCTGGAGAAACTGATCCCGCGTGTCGAGAACCTGAAGGTCGGCATCTCGACCGATCCGCAGGCCGACTACGGCCCGCTCGTCACCAAGGCGCACCTCGACAAGGTGAAGAGCTACGTCGACCTCGGCGTCAAGGAAGGCGCCAAGCTTCTGGTCGACGGCCGCGGATTCAAGCTGCAGGGCTACGAGAACGGCTATTTCATGGGCGGCTGCCTGTTCGACCACGTGACCGAGAACATGCGCATCTACAAGGAGGAGATCTTCGGTCCCGTGCTTTCGGTGGTGCGCGCCAAGGACTACGAGGAAGCCCTCCGCCTGCCGTCCGAACACGAATACGGCAATGGCGTCGCCATCTTCACCCGCGACGGCGACACCGCGCGCGATTTCACCAGCCGTGTCAACGTCGGCATGGTCGGGGTGAACTTCGCGATTCCCGTGCCGCTCGCCTATCACACCTTCGGCGGCTGGAAGCGTTCTGGTTTCGGCGACCTCAACCAGCACGGTCCCGACTCCATCCGCTTCTACACCAAGACGAAGACCGTGACGGCGCGCTGGCCGTCGGGCATCAAGGAGGGCGCGGAGTTCGTCATTCCGACGATGAAGTGAAGGAGAAGCGCACGCTCGCTCGCGGCCGACGCGGCCTGCTGCGCCAACGGGAGGGTCCATGTCGGAGTATCAGCTCTATTGTTTCGCCCAGTCGGGCAATGCCTATCGGGCCGCCTTGATGCTCAACCTGATCGGCGCCGACTGGAGGCCGATCTACGTCGACTTCTTCCGCGCCGGCGAGACGCGCACCGACGCCTTCCGCACCGAGGTCAACGAGATGGGCGAGGTCCCGGTGCTCGACCATGATGGGCGCAAGCTCAGCCAGTCGGGGGTCATCCTGAGCTATCTGGCCGAGCGTTCCGGTCGGTTCCTGCCGGAGGAGGACCAGCGGCTCGAAGCCATGCGCTGGATCATCTTCGACAATCAGAAGGTCAACGGATCGCTCGGCGTCTACCGGTTCCTGAAGAATTTCGCCCGGCCGCGCGGCCATCAGGCGGTGCTCGATTTTCTCGAGGTCCGCGGCCGCAACGCGCTCGCCGTGGTCGAGAAGCGGCTTGCCCGCGCGCCGTTCCTGCTCGGCGAGCGGCCGACCATCGCCGACATCTCGATGGTCGGCTATTTCTACTATCCGGCGGAGGAATTCGGCTTCGACATCGCGGCCGAGAACCCGGCGATCGCCGCCTGGCTCGAGCGCATCAAGGCGCTGCCCGGCTGGAAGCATCCGTACGACCTGATGCCCGGCCATCCCTTGCCGAACGACTGAAAAGACGTCCAGCCATCACGGATACCGGCTTCGCGGGTCGGATCAGTTGAGGCGAGTCGGCCGCTGCGAATCCGACACCTCGGCGCGCGGGTGCTGCATGGACGCAGGCGGCGCGGACACGGCCTGCGCGCCGCCATCGCCTGCGGGTCTCGGCTCCCCGGACGCCAGTCCGGCCGCGCGCTCGTAGTTGCGATAGGAGAGCCAGCCGAGCGGCAGGCTTGCCAGGTAGCCCAAGGTGCCGACCGTCAGGACCTCCCAGGGATAGCTGAGAAGCAGCGCGAAGAACGAGACGACCAGCACGAACACGGGCAGCACCATTTCGGGTGCGACGCGCGTGCCGAGCTTCTTGCCGGAGAACACCGGCAGACGCGACACCATCAGGAACGCGACGAGCAGCGTGTACAGGAACGTCAGCGGCGCCAGCAGCGCGAAGCGCGGCATGCCGAGGAAATCGACGTAGATCGGCAGCAGTACGATCAGGGCCCCCGCCGGGGCCGGCACGCCGACGAAGAAGTTCGCCGCGAACGCCGGACGATTGGGATCGTCGATCATCACGTTGAAGCGCGCAAGCCGCAGCCCGCCGCAGATCGCGAACACCATGGCGGCGATCCAGCCGGCCGACTTCAATTCGTGCAGGTCCCAGAAGTAGAGCGTCAGCGCCGGCGCCACGCCGAAATTGACGAAGTCCGCGAGGCTGTCGAGTTCGGCGCCGAACCGGGACGTGCCCTTGAGCAGGCGCGCGACGCGGCCGTCGATGCCGTCGAGCACCGCGGCGAACACGATGCCAGCGAGCGCCAGCTCGAGCCGGCCCTCGGCCGCGAAGCGGATCGCGGTCAGTCCTGCGCACAGCGCCAGCAACGTGATCAGGTTGGGCAGCAGCGTGCGGACGGGAATCGAACGGAAGCGGCGGCGCCGCATTTCGGGGCGGTCGGGCTCGAACGGAGGAAACAGCATGGAGTGGAATATAGCGATGGGGCTCTCGCCACGCCATGCCCCGGCCGTCGGCACGACGCGCGGTCGCCATTCGTGCTCAACCGCCGGTCAACGGGTGGATCCTGCGCGCTGCGCCCCCGGCGCGGGCTGCTCGTTTGGAGAATAATTCCCACAGTTTCAGCGACTTGTCGTGGGACTCCGCCGCACTCCTTCAGCCGACCCGGAAGGTACGGCCCGGGTCGGCGGCCCGCAGATCGGCAAGCACCGTCTCGCCGGCGATCGCCGTCTGGCCCTCGGCCACGAACGGCCGGCATCCGGCCGGAAGGTAGACGTCGAGCCGCGAGCCGAAGCGGATCATGCCGAAGCGCTCGCCCGCGCCCATCTCCTCGCCCTCGCGCACGAACGACACGATTCGTCGGGCGACGAGGCCGGCGATCTGCACGACGCCGATGCGCGCGCCGGAGGCGGTGACCAGCACCAGCGCATTGCGCTCGTTGTGCTCGCTTGCCTTGTCGAGCTCCGCGTTGATGAACTTGCCGGCGCGATAGACGATGCGGTCGACGCGGCCGCTGACCGGGGAGCGATTGATGTGGCAGTCGAACACGCTCATGAAGATCGAGACCCGCGGCAGCGGCGCGTCGCCGAGGTCGAGTTCCGGCGGCGGCACCACCGAGGCGACGCGGCTGACGCGCCCGTCGGCCGGCGCGACGACGACCCCCTCGCGCACCGGCGTGACGCGCGGCGGATCGCGGAAGAAGTAGGCGCACCACACCGTCAGCACGGCTCCGATCCAGCCGAGCGGCGACCAGATCCAGAACAGCACGAGGGTCACCAGCACGAAAGCGGCGATGAACGGATAGCCCTCCGGGTGCACGGGAACGAGCTGTCCGCGAATGGATCGGGCAATGGACATCGATCGGGCTCAGGTCCTTGGCAAGGGCAAATCCGCGCGCGCGTTCCGGGTGTTGATCCGAGAAATCAGCCCGACGACGTTTCGCATTCGCGTCTCGGCGAAAACGATCTCCCGTGCACGACGCGCCTCGACCTGACGCGCAGCCGCCCGCGGAGGCGGGCCTAGAGCTAGCATACTTTCGCCCCATGTCGATGCGCCTGCCCCACTCGCACTGCGACGGGCGCCCCCCGGGCGGGTTGACCGGCAATCCTGCGGCCACGCATCATGCGCAGGTACCGGGCAGCCCGCCCGGTACCTTCCCGTTCGTTCCGAGCTCCGCCCGACATGCAGTCCGCAAGACCCGAGCCGACCGTCGAGGTTCGTATCAGCCCGCCAGCCGACGACTTCCTCAACCTGCACGAGCTCGTCGCCAAGGCGCGCCACAACCTCGACCAGAACAACTGGGACTACATCGTCGGCGGGGCCGAAACGGAGACGACACTGCGGCGCAACCGGATGGCGCTCGACTCGATCGCGCTGCGCCCGCGGGTGCTGCGTGACGTCAGCCGCATCGATCCCGCCGCCGAAGCGTTCGGCCGCAGGCTGCGGCTGCCCGTCCTGCTGGCGCCGATCGGATCGCTCGAGAGCTTCCACGAGGATGGCGCGATTTCGGTCGCTCGCGCCGCGCACCGGTTCGGGGTCCCGCACATTCTGAGCTCGGCCTGCGAGCCCGGACTCGAGGCGCTTGCCGGGGCGGTTCCCGACGCGTTGCGCATCTACCAGTTGTACGTGCGCGGCGACGAGGGCTGGGTGGACGATCACGTCGAACGCGCGATGGCGCACGGCTATGCGGCCTTCTGCCTGACGGTCGATACCGCGATCTACAGCCGGCGCGAACGTGATCTCGCCAAGCGCTTCGTCACCTCGGGCCGGCGGCGCGCCTCGGGCAGCACCTTCCAGGCGGCGCTCGACTGGCGCACCGTCGCCCGCATCAAGAAGAATTTCTCGATCCCGCTCGTGGTCAAGGGCATCGGCACCGCCGAAGACGCCACAATCGCCGTCGGGCACGGCGTGGACTGGATCTACGTCTCCAACCACGGGGGCCGGCAACTCGATCACGGGCGCGGCAGCATGGACGTGCTGCCGGAGGTGGTCGACGCCGTCGCCGGCCGTGCCGGGATCATCGTCGACGGCTCGTTCTGCCGCGGCACCGACGTCATCAAGGCCATCGCCATGGGCGCAACGCTCGTCGGCCTCGGGCGCATGCAGTGCTTCGCGCTGGCTGCCGCCGGCGAAGCGGGCGTCGTGCGCATGCTCGAACTCCTGGAGGACGAGATCACCCGCTCGCTCGGTCTGCTCGGAGCCGTCAAATGGACGGAGCTCGATCGCTCGCGGCTGCACCCGGCCTCCCCGGTCGCGCTTCCGAACGTGCTGAGCGCATTTCCGCTCCTGCACGTCGAAGACCATCGCTACTAGCGCTCTTTCCGATCAGCAGCCGAGACCGCTCCAGCGTCTTCCCGTTGATCTGAATCAATGCGGCGGGCGTGCGCATCCGCATCATCGATTTCGACTTCGACGGCCCACGGTCGGCGGATCAACGGAGGGTGCGATGGCCAACATTTCCGAAAGGGCGGAGGCCTTCTCGATCTTTGGCGCCTTCGCGCGATGGTGGCGCAGCCGCAACGAGGTCGATATCCTCACGGGGGAGGATCTCGACAGGATTGCGCAGGACGTCGGCCTGTCCGCATCCGACCTGCGAACGCTCCTGCGGCGCCCCGATGAAGAGGATCTCCTCCTCTATCGCCGCATGGAATCCCTGCATATCGACCCGCACGATCTCGCCTGGGTCGAAGCCGCGGTGCTGCGCGACATGCAGAAAGTCTGCACCATGTGCGAGGCGCGCCGCGCGTGCCTGCGCGACCTGAAGCGGGACCCGGACGATCTGCACGATCAGGACTGGCGCGACTACTGCCCGAACGTCGCCACGCTCGATATGCTCGCCGCCCTCAAGGCCTGCGTGGCGCCGGAGAAGAAGACTGAACCGGCGGCGTGAATGCCGCGGCCCTCCGGATATCGAGGACTTCAGTTTTCGGCAGCATCTCGACATCCTCTTCGTCGAGCCGCGGAAGGCCGCCGGAGACACCACGCGGATTTGAGGTGTGTCAAAGTGGGCCGCCTCGCCATCGTGTCTGTTAACCTCCCGTGCACGGCCCCGGCCTGGTTCCCCTCGCGTCCCCACCTACCCCGACCAGGCCGGGGTTTTCCTCCCAGGCTGGCGCAGAGGCTCTCGCCGACGACGATCCCTCTTGCGCGGACGTGTTCGAACGGGCACGAACGCGGATCGGGGGCAGCGTCGCGACGAACGCATCAAGGTCCGGTCGCAGCACGCGTCGCCCATCAAGCGATGAAGGTGGCCCATGCAGCCCTCGCTGGTCTTGCAGCTCACGGTTCTGCTGACGGTGGCCAACGGGGCGCCGGTCATCGCCAAGAGCGTGCTGGGGAGCCGCTGGGACCGTCCGGTCGATGGCGGCCTTCGCTTCAACGACGGACGCCCGCTGTTTGGCAGCGCGAAGACCATCCGTGGCCTGGTGGCTTCGGTCCTCGCCACCACGCTGTGCGCGCCGCTCCTCGGGTTCGGTGCGGGAACGGGATTCACGATCGGGGCTTCCGCCATGGCGGGCGACCTCGCGTCGAGCTTCATCAAGCGCCGGCTCGACGTGCCGCCGAGCAGCCGCATGACCGGCGTCGATCAGATTCCGGAATCCCTCGTGCCGTTGCTGATCTGCCGCAAGGCGCTCGCCCTCGACCTCACCGATATCATCGCCGTCGTGGCACTCTTCTTCGTCGGCGAGGTGCTGCTCTCGCGCCTGCTCTACAAGTGCCGCCTGCGGGATCGGCCATACTAGAGGTCAGAACGCGTTGGATGGCGCGCACTGACCATGCGCCGCGCCTCTTCTCGGAGGGGGCTCAGGATCATACGCAAGCTCCGGTTTTGGATGAGCGACGACCAACAGGCTCGGATCGGGCGGCAATTGCCGGAGGATGTTCGCGGTATGCATGATCGCCGTATCGGCGGCATCGCGCACGTTCTCAAGAGTGGCTGCCGCCGGTGCGATTGTCCGCCCGAGTATGGTTCTCGCATCGCGTTCAACAGGCTCCGGCAGCCGGCCGTCCTCTGGGATGATCCCACACGCTACCCGGCCGGATTTGACAACGGACTCGTCCGAGGCAGCCGATTCAAAGGCACGGCGCGGTCGATCAGATGCCCTGCCGCTTCTCGCGCCGGAGCGCCTCGCGCCAATAATCCTGTTGAGACTTGACGAACGTTCCAAACGCCTCGGGCGTGCCGCCCACCACCGTGAAGTCAGAAGCAGCGAATTTCTCGCGCAGCTTTGGATCGGCGAGTACCTGATTGGCGGCGCGGTTCAGCTTGGCGATGACGGCGGGAGGGGTCTTGGCTGGCGCGACGATGCCCCACCATGTTCCCGTATCGATTCCGGAGAGGTCGACGCCACACTCTTGGAAAGTCGGCACCTCGGGCAAGGCCTGCGATCGTTGCTTGCCAGTGACCGCGAGTGCGCGCAACTGGCCCGCCTTCACATGCGACGCCGAGGCGCTCGGACCGAGGAACATGAGCGAGACTTGTCCGGAGATGACGTCCGTCACGGCCGGGCCACTGCCCTTGTAGGGCACGTGCAGCATCTCGGTCCCGGTGGCGCGGGTCAGGGCAAGTCCGGCGAGATGAGGCGGACTGCCCAGACCGGCACTGGCGAACTGGAACTGGCCGGGCTTCTCCTTGGCAAGCGCGATGAGTTCTTTGAGGTCGTTGGCCGCAAGCTTGGGGTTGACAACCAGAAAAAGCGACGAGCGCGTCACGAACACGATCGGCGCAAAATCACGCTCGACATCATAGTTCGCCTTCGCAACGAGGTTGTGGCTGACGGCAAGGCCGATATCCGCGAACAGCAGCGTGTGGCCGTCCGCCTCGGCCTGGGCGACCGAGGCGGTCCCGATCGTCGTGCCGGCGCCCGGCCGATTCTCGACAATGACCTGCTTGCCGAGCGCCTGGCTCAACGCCGGGGCCAAAATGCGCGCGTTGATGTCGGTGGGCCCGCCAGCGGCGTATGGAACCACGAGGGTGACGTGGCGGGTGGGGAAATCTTGTGCCGACGCCGCGCCAGCCCCGAACACACCCACGGCTGCTGCGCAAAAAGCGCCAATCCACCGTCTGAGAACTCGCATGTTCTTGTCCATGTCTCCGTGGCCGCACGCGCGACGTATCCATATCGGATGCTGCCTGTCGCAGGGAACCCGCTCGAGCCCCCGTGTTTGCCCGTACGGCGCCACTCTAGCGGGCTGCGCGCGGCCCGCATAACGACATTTCGGCGATGAAATGCATCTCAAATCGCGATAGCCTGCCGGATGCGGATGCGCGCTACGCGCCCGGCTCGCCGATTGACCGCTTGCCTTGGGATCAATAAAGCCTAGCCATATCAACCAAGCATGCTGCTGTCCGATGAAGCTAGAGGATCTTGACGCCTTCGTGCACGTCGCGCGGCAAGGCGGGTTCTCCCGGGCCGCGACCGAGTTGCGCATCGCCCAGTCGGCACTCAGCCGGCGCGTGTTGCGCCTCGAACACGAGCTCGGCGTGCGGCTGCTGACCCGGCACGGCCGCGGGGTCCGGCCGACGGAGCACGGCATTGCACTGCTTGACCGCGCCTGCGGGCTGATGGCGGAATTGCAGTCGATCGAGCGTGACCTGCTAGCCAGTGCGGGCGAGCCGAGCGGCAACGTGCGGATTGCGCTGCCGCCCACGACCGCTCAGGTGATGGTCCCGCTGATCGTGGCCGAACTCCGACGCAGGTTTCCCCGCATCCGGCTGCACGTCCGGGAAGGGTTCAGCGGGTCGATTCACGACTGGGTCGTTGAAGGAAAGGTCGACCTTGCGGTTCTCTACAATCCCGAACCGAGCGCGGACTTGCAGATCACGCCGTTTCTGCGCGAGCCGCTCTACCTCGTGGCGGCGAGCAACGGCCCCGAACTGCCGGCAAAGGCAATGGCGAACGGCCAGGTGCGATTGAAACGCCTCGACACTCTCCCCCTCATACTTCCCAGCCGCTCGCACAGCTTGCGTACGCTGCTTGAGCGGCTGGCGGCCGAGCACCGCTTCTCCTTGCAGGTCGTCAACGAGATCGACGGCATGCGCGCCACCAAAGGAATGATCGAGGCCGGATTGGGCTACACCGTGTTCAGCTATGCCGGCGTCTATGAGGAGGTGAGCGCGGGAACGCTCAAGATGATTCCCTTTCTCCCGCAACTCCGTTGGCAACTGGCGCTCGTTGAAAAGTCGGGTGCCGCTTCCCGTGCGCTCATCGAAATCAAGCGGCTGGTCGCACAGCAAATCCACGTTCTCCTCGAACGCGGCTTCTGGCAAGGCGAACTGTGCCATGCGGTCGCACACTCCGACGCTGCCGCGCCACAGCCTCTGCTTCGGGAGGTTGGTGGCGAAGGCCGCCCTCACACTGCCACACTCACCACGTCGTAGGCGAACATCCATTCGTAGCGATTGATGATCGCCTTTTTCCCCCATTCGCGCTCGATGAAGGCGGCAGCCTCCTGCTCGTCGTTGAATGCGGGATTGTGGAAGCGCTTGACGTTGTCGGTAGCCCCTTCCACTTTGCGGCGCGCCAGCTCACTGCGGGCACTTTCGTAGCGAGTAAGGGCGAGATTGACATCCGCACCATAGCGCTCGAAGCAGCGGCCGAGGATCACGGCGTCCTCGATGGCCATGACGGCGCCCTGAGCGAGAAGCTGCAGAGTCGGATGGCACGCATCGCCGAGTAGGCTGACGCGCCCTTTCGTCCACTGCCGCAGCGCCGGCCGGCCGACCAGGGCCCACTTGAACAGGCGGGGTGCCGCCGCGATCATGGTCTGCACGTCCGGGTGCCATCCGGTGAAATCTCTCGCGCATTCATCCGGCGTACCCTCGGTGCTCCAGGACTCGACCTTCCAATCGCTGCGCTCGACGGTGGCGACGAAGTTCATCAGCTTGCCATTGCGCAGCGGATAATGGACCACGTGCCCCTTGGGCCCGAGCCACGCGACCGCGACGCGTCGGCTCATCTCTTCGGGCAGCCGCTCCATCGGGATAACGCCGCGCCAAGCCATCATGCCGAGGAACTTCGGCCGGTCTCCCCCGAACAGCCGGTTGCGAATCACCGAGTGGACGCCATCGGCGCCGATCAGGGCGTCGCCAAGGACACGTTCGCCATTGTCGAACTGCGCGGCGACGCGATCGCCCTCGTCGCTGAAGCCGGTGCACCGCATGCCGAGGTGAATGGCATCGGGCTTGAGCCGGCGCACTGCGTCCACCAGCACCTGAAGAAGGTCCGGCCGATAGACTGTCAGATATGGAAAACCGTACCGCCCTTCGGCTTCCTTGCCGAGATCGAACGTCTTCCAAGTCCGTCCGGTGTTCCACAACCGGACCTCCTTGCTCTCGGCATTGCAGGACTGCCGATGCAGGGCATCGAAAACGCCGAGCGCGTGCAGTCCGCGGTTGCCATTGGGGCTGATCTGGATCCCCGCGCCGACCTCCCGCAGTTCGGCTGCTTGCTCGTACAGGTCGACGTCGAAGCCCTGCTGTAGCAGGGCCAATGCTGCCGCCGCCCCGCCGATCCCCGCGCCGACGATCAGCACGTGACCCTTGCCGTTTCTCATTTCCGATTTCTCCCCGTGCACGGGCCGCGGCCGCCTCCACGGCCGCGCGTGTGGAATGGAAGTGCCTTCACGCCTGGGTCGCGCGGCGGAAAAGCCGCAAAGCCTGTTGCACCGGCTCGTCGGATACCTGGAAGATCATGGCATCCTCCGAGGCGCGAATTTCGAACGGCGTCCAGATCGGGACGACGAACACGTCTCCGCGCTCCCACTCGGCCTTCATGTCCCCGACCATGCTCACACCGCGACCGCGCGTAACAGCGAAAATGCGGTTGGCGGTGGTCCGCTCGCTTCCTGTCGAAGCGCCGCCCGGAAGCTGCAGATAGCTCAGTTCCATGGTCGGGAATTGCGCCTGGCTCGGCAGAACCATCCGGCGGAAGCCGCCGTTCCCGGCTGGACACTTTGCGATCTCGGCCTCGACCCAGTGCAACGGGAACCAGAACGGGCATTCCGCCGGCTCCGACGTCACCGGTTGCAGTCCGCCCGGATACTCCTCGTAGAACATCGACTCCAGCAGATGCACAAGCGGCACGTCGAGGACGTCGATCCAGTAGGCCTTGGACCGACCCTCGTTGTAGTGACTGTGCCAGCACCAGGTCGGCGTGAGCAAAACGTCGCCGGATCGCATCGGCAGCTTGACGCCATCGACGACCGTGAACAGCCCCGGCTCGGCATCGAGCACCAGGCGCAGTGCATTGGGCGAGTGGCGATGCCCGCGCGCGTACTCGCCCGGTTTGATCATTTGATAGGCCGCCACCAGCGTCCGCAGCGTCGCGTAATCGTTGTCGCCGACCGGATTGAACATGAGCAGATTGCGTCGTTCGGCGAGGTCCGTGCCGATCCATTCGCCGGCGCGGTCAAGCGCGACGACCGCCTCGGCATAGCGCCAATGCATGGGCCGGAATTCGCTCTTCGGCTCACGCCACAACGAGGGGCGCTTCTTGTGCCAACCCGCGGTGTAACGACTGACGTCGAAGACTTTGTACAGATCGTCGAGGTTCTTGGCGGAATTGAGTGTCCGTATCGTTTCTGTCTGGACTTTCATGGTCTCGCGCTCACGGTGCTGCAGCCTAAGCGGCTCCTCTCTTGAACTCATAAGGTTTGCTGAAGACGACGCTTTCGCCGTGGGGGCTTGCCGCCACTGACAGACTCATTCGCCCGACCCGCTCGACTTCGACGGTCACGGTGTCGCCGACCTTGATCGGGCCCACACCGGCGGGCGTGCCGGTCGCGATAATGTCTCCGGGATAGAGCGTCGCGGCGGACGAAGCGATCGCGATCATTTCGGGGATATCCACAATTAGGTCCCGCGTGGTTGCCGCCTGTCGCAACTCGCCATTCACCCATAAGCGCATTTCGATCGCGGCAGGATCGGATACCTCGTCCGCGGTGGCGATCCACGGGCCGACGGGCGTGAACGTGTCGAACGACTTGCGCATGACGCGCTCTTCTTTTCCGCGCACCGTCACGTCGATCAGGCAGGCGTATCCAAACACGTGGTCGTAGGCGCGCTCGGGCGGAATCTGCCGACCCTGCTTTCCGATCACCAACGCGATCTCGCATTCATGATGGATTTCGCGCCCCGAGATGTTCGGCAGATCAATCGAATCCCCCGCGCCTGAGAGCGAGGAATTGGCCTTCAGGAAAAAACCCTGAAGGTTGGCGAAGCCGCTCGACGACATCTCGGTGGCATGATCGCGGTAGTTGACCGGAAAGGCGATGAGCTTGTTCGGCCAGGGGACGGGTGTCTCAAACTTGACCTGGTCGATCGGAATGGGCGTTGCCTGCTGCGCTGCCCGCGCAAGCCCATCGCACAGCGAGGAGAAATTGGCGATCAACCGCACCGGACCCATCGGCGGCCACTCCGTCGGGTCCACCCCGGCCGCTGCCGTGACCTCGCGGATGGTGCCATCGACCAGGAGTCCGATCCGTCCACCGTTAAACCGGGCAATCTTCATTTTCGTCCCTTTGCGCGCTCAGGAAATCGTACGAGAACAAACCGAACGACAGCGCCGAATCAGAATGGCCCATATTTCGAAAATCGAACGGTCCGCGCCGCAACGTTCCCTCACTGCCGCTCGATGCCGACGCTTGAAACGATGGACTGCCACATCTTTGCGTTGTCGCGCATGAAGTCGGCGAATTCCGCGGGACTCATCGGCTTCGGAACGAGACCGAGCGCCTTGAGCTCCTTTTGCGTGCCCTCGTCACGTAGAACCGTGTTGAAGGTCGCATTGAGCTTGGTCACGATCGCAGCGGGCATTCCCTTCGGCGCGAGAATTCCGAACCACGCGCCGGCATTGATCTCCGGCAGGGGAAGACCTGCCTCCGCGAAGGTGGGAATTTCCGGCAAGCTCTCGAGCCGCTCTTCGGCGGCGACAGCGAGCGCGGTGACCTCGCCCGAGCGGATGTGGCCCTCCGCGACCGGGGTGAGAAAGGTAAGCTGCACGTGGCCGGCGATGACGTCCGTCAGAGCCGGGCCGCCTCCCCGGTACGGGACGTGATTCATTTTGATACCGCTTCTGTTGCGCAACAGCTCCGCTGCCAAGTGAGGCGTCGTCCCGACCCCCGGCGATGCGAAATTGAGGGTGTTGGTGTCCCGGAATTTGGCAAGGAACTCGGCAAGCGTCCGCACTCCCAGCTCCGGATTGACGACAAGGATCTGCGGCGCGTTGACGAGATAAGCCACCGGCACCAAGTCGGTGCTCGCCTCATACGGAACCCGCTTGTACAGATGAGGGTTGACCGACAGCGCCACGCCGTTCTGCAACAAGGTGTAGCCATCCGGCATCGACTTCACCACTGCCGCGGTGGCATTCATAGTCGCCGCGCCCGGCTTGTTTTCGACGACGATGGGACTGCCGAGCAGTTGCGCTGCCCGCCGCGCGACGACGCGCGCGGTTGCGTCCTGCACCGAACCCGGGGCCATGCCCACGACGAGGGTGATGGGGCGGCTTGGATAGTCCTCCGCGTAAGCGCAGGCCGGCATCGCCGTGCCGAAAACGACCGCCAGCATTGCGAGACGAGCAGTGAGAGCAACCATCACGATCTCCGGACGAATCAGCGGAAGCGCGGGAACAGGTCGAGCGCGTTGGCACACTCGATCGCCCGGCGTTCGGCGGGCTCGATCATTCCGTTCGCAGCAAGGCTGTTGACCATGTCGTCCGTCATGTCATCCGGACAGTAGGGCCAGTCGCTGCCGAACAGGATGCGCTGCGGATCGGCGACCGCCTTGAGCGAGCCGAAGGTCTGCGGCCCGGCGGCCAGCGCGGTTTCGTACCAGAAGCGGCGGAATTGCGAGAGTACGAGCTCGGGCGTGACGCGGCCAGCATAGCGCTGCATGAACGCCGAAGGGTATTGCGCATCCCACGGCGGAACTGTCATTTGCCGCGAGACGATCTCCGAGACGCGCCAGGAAACATACGGAAGCGTACCGCCGGCATGGCAGAGAATGAACCGGATATTGGGAAAACGGTCGAGAACGTCCGAGAAGATGAGATTGATGGCTGCACGCGTGGTATCGAACAGAAATTCCACCAGAAAGTTTCCGATACCTTTGTTGATTCCGCACCGAACCGTCTGCGTCGATGGATGATTGTTCGGATGAATGAGGACGACTGCTGATCGCTCGTTGAGAATCCCAAGGACCGGATCGAACGACGGATCACCGAGATAGGTCCCGTTGTAGCTTGCGAGCAGCCCCACCCCGTCGAGCTTGAGTATATCGAGCGCGCGCAGCGCCTCCTCGCATGCGCCGGCCACATCCGGCAGCGGAATGGTTGCGAAGGCACCGAGTCGCCGGGGATGGCGGCTGACGAAATCAGCGGCCTCGTCGTTGCAGCGGCGGGCGAGTTCGCGAGCCCTTCCGTCGTCGCCGTGATGGGTTCCCGGCACGGAAAGCGACGTCACACCTGCGGCGATCCCGTGCCTGTCCATGAAGTCGATGGCGGCCTGCGGCGTCCATTCCGGCGTGCGGATGATCGAATAGAGGTTCGCGATCGCCGCCCTGTAAGCCGGGGTCATGGAATGACAATGTACGTCGATGCGGCACTGACCGGTTGCCATCTACTTGCGTCCTTGTCGCCGTTCCCGATCGGCTGTGCGCCGGTCGAGGCGTATTCGCCGTTGCGCCGTGCGGAAAAAATGCCTCCGCGGCGAACAGCACCGAGAAGGACAATTCGCAAGAACGACCCCGGCAGTTCCAATCTCAATTTGAGATGCGAGCCATGTTGCATCCGGGTTAGATGGCGCGCCGGACCTGGAAGCCTCGGTGCTGGGCGTCGCACCGACGTCGCGCCGAGGTGGGGAAGCACAAATGCGATCAGTTGAATGTTCGTCGCGCAAGCTCCGGTCTGGGCTGAGCGACGATCAATAGGCTCGGTTCGAGCGGCATTCGCCGGATGTTCGCGGCCTGGAGCGGGCTCAATGACTTCCGATGCATCGCGACCCGCTGCGACAGGCTCGCCGGAAGCGACGTCGCCTACGTTTGGCTCGCTGCCGCTGTCGTCCGGCGGGTTTTCTCGTAGCCTTGTGAATCTGGATCTTCTGGCCTCTCGTGAGTCCGGCCTCAGTTCAACCGGCCTGGCCCGCAGCTCCGGCCTTCGTCCGCCGCAGACGGTGCAGCGTGATCTCCGGGAGGCAGTTGAGGCGCACGGCGACGATCGACGATCCGGCGCCGACCGACGTGTAGCCGGCCATCTGGTGATATGTCCACGCTCCCGATCCCATGCGTCTCGGCAAAGCCGAGTCGAGCGTGATCGGGATTCCCCCGGGCAGGCAGATCTGCCCGCCGTGCGTGTGACCGGCGAGCAGGAGGTCGAAGTCGGCATGCGCCGCCTGTCGGTAGATTTCCGGCGTGTGCGACAACAGGATCGAGAACGCCTCGTGCGGGATGCCGGAGGCCGCCTTCTCGATGTTGTCGACGCGGTAGAAGTGGGCATCGTCGATGCCTGCGAGGTGGATCCGCTCGCCTCCCCGTACGATCGTTTCCGACTCGTTGAGCAGCACGCGGATGCCCATTTCTTCCATCTCGGGCACCATCCGGATGGTGTCGTGGTTGCCGAGCACGGCGTAGACCGGGTCCCGCAGGTGCGAGCGCACCTGCCTGAGGCCGGCAAGCGCCGCCTCGAACGGACCGAACGTCTTGCCACGGTAGTCGCCGGTGAGCACGCAGATGTCGTAGTCGAGGCCGCCCGCGAGCTCGACCAGCCGCTGCATGGCACCCGGGTTCATGTCGACATGCAGGTCGCTGAGGTGAAGAATCGCAAAGCCGTCGAAGCGCGGCGGAAGGTGCGGAAATGCGAAGCTGCTGTGGCGCAGCTCGACGCGTTCCGCGTTCCGCCGTCCCCGCGCATAGAAGCCCGTCAGCCGCAAGGCGCCCCGGATGACGGCCTGGATCGAGTACCAGTTCTCGATATGGAAGAAGTTGAGGCCCTGCCCGAAGATCTGCGCCTCGTGATCCTTCTCGATCCCGAGACGCTGCCGTGCGTGCAGCCGTCCGAGCCGCCGCTCCAGTTTTCCCAGAACGTCTTCGGTCATCGCAACCACTCACCTCGGCGGCGGCCACGCGGACGCGGCGAACCCGGTCCCGCGGCCGCCGTCACTCCGCCGCCGCCGCCGGCGCGGCCAGTCGCGCCGGCTCGGCGGCCGGCTCCTCGATGGCAGGCGGATTGCGGTTCGGCGCCACCGCTTCGTCGCCCGCGCGGGCGAGTTTTTCCCGCGCCTCCTCGGCCTCGCGCTGGCGATTCCACATGCTGGCGTAGAGACCGCCCTTGACCAGGAGCTGATGGTGCGTGCCGCGTTCGGCGATCTCGCCGCGATCGAGCACGATGATCTCGTCGGCCCCGATGATGGTGGACAGCCGGTGGGCGATGACGAGGGTGGTGCGGTTGCGCGACACCCGGTCGAGTGCGTCCTGGATTTCCTTCTCGGTGTGGCTGTCGAGCGCCGAGGTCGCCTCGTCGAGCAGCAGGATTGGCGGCGCCTTGAGGATCGTGCGCGCGATGGCGACGCGCTGCTTCTCGCCGCCCGAGAGCTTGAGCCCGCGCTCTCCGACCTCGGTCTCGTAGCCCTTGGGCGCCATGCGGATGAAACCGTCGATCTGCGCCAGGCGGGCCGCTTCCTCGACTTCCGCGTCGCTCGCTTCCCAGCGCCCGTAACGGATGTTGTAGCGGATCGTGTCGTTGAACAGCACGGTGTCCTGCGGGACCATGCCGATCGCGGCGCGCAGCGAGGACTGGGTCACGTCGCGGACGTCCTGGCCGTCGATCAGGATGCGGCCGCCGGTGACGTCGTAGAAACGGAAGATCAGCCGCGAAATCGTCGACTTGCCGGCGCCCGAAGGCCCGACGATGGCGACCGTGCGGCCGGCCGGGACCTCGAAGCTGATGCCCTTGAGAATCTTGCGCTCGGGATCGTACGAGAAGCTGACGTTCTCGAAACGGATATGGCCTTCGCGCACCACGAGCGGCCTGGCATCCGGCTTGTCCACGATCTCCGGCGGCCGGGAGAGGCTGGCGAACATGCTCTCGATGTCGATGATCGCCTGCTTGATCTCGCGGTACACCATGCCCATGAAGTTCAGCGGCTGGTAAAGCTGGATCATGATGGCGTTGATCATCACGAAATCGCCGACCGACTGCGTGCCGTTGCCGATGCCGTGGGCGCACATGCCCATCGCGACCGTGAGCCCGACCGTGAAGATCGCGGCCTGTCCGGCGTTGAGCACGGCGAGCGAGGTATAGGCCTTGACGCTCGCGTCCTCGTAGCGCGCCATCGAGCGGTCGTAGCGCCGCATCTCGCGGCCCTCGGCGCTGAAGTACTTCACGGTCTCGTAGTTGAGGAGCGAATCGATCGCCTTGGTGTTGGCGTCGTTGTCGCTCTCGTTCATGGTGCGACGAATGCCGATGCGCCACTCCGTCGCCACATAGGTGAACCACATGTAGAGCGCCACCGTGAGGGACACCGTCACGACATAGCGCCAGTCGAACTGATAGAGCAGCACCGCCACGATCATCACGAACTCGACGATGGTGGGCGCGAGCTGCAGGATCACCATGCGGACGATGGTCTCGATCCCGTTGCGGCCGCGCTCGAGGACGCGCGTGAGCCCGCCCGTCTTGCGCTCGAGATGGAAGCGCAGCGACAGCAGATGCATGTGCTCGAAGGTGAGAATGGCGAGGCGGCGAACGGCGTTCATCGCCACCTTGGCGAACAGGCCGTCGCGCATCTGCGTGAGCAACGCCATCAGGACGCGCGTTGCGCCGTAGGCGACCGTCAGCGCCACGGGAGCCGCGATCGCCCAGCCGAGCCAGGACGCCGCGGGCGCGGTCCCGTGGCCGGCGAGCGCGTCCGTCGCCCACTTGAAGGTGAACGGCACCGCCATGGTGGCGAACTTGGCGAGAAACAGCAGCACCAGGGCGAAGACGACGCGCGCCCGCAGATCGCGCCGCTCGGATGGCCAGATGAACGGCCACAGGTTGAACATGGTGCGAAAGAGATTGCCGCCGCGGTCAGCGGAGACGTCGCGTTTCATGTGATGGATCGGACGTACGTGCGTGTCGCTCATCTGCAGTCCCGGCTGGACACGGCCCCGCGCCAGCGGAAAACCGTCGAACCTTCGTCATCGTCGCGGGTTATTCATATAGGTGATCGGCTGATGAGAATCATCTGCAAACGCAGTATTTTTCGCGGGGATGCGGATAGGGTCGGCACGTCCGCCGGGGACGCCGATCACCGGGGGCCGTCACCGCCTCGGCAGAGGGCGCCGTTCCACCCTGTCTTGAAGCCGCCACAACCGCGTTCCACATCCGACTCATGAGCACGATAAGAACGATTTGCGTCTACTGCGGCTCGGGACCGGGCGCCAATTCAGCCTTCGTCGAAACCGCCCGCCGTTTCGGACAGATCCTCGCCAGCGAGAACATCCGCCTCGTCTACGGGGGCGGATCGGTCGGCCTGATGGGGGCGCTCGCCACGTCCGTCCTCGACCATGGCGGAGAGGTCACCGGCATCATCCCGGAATTCCTCACCGAGCGCGAGCACGCGCTGCGGCAGGTTCAGGAGATGATCGTCACGCGCAACCTGCACGAGCGCAAATGGCAGATGTTCAAGCGCGCCGACGCGTTCGTGGCCCTGCCCGGCGGGATCGGCACGCTCGAGGAGCTGGTCGAGCAGATGACCTGGGCGCAGCTCGGACGGCACCGAAAGCCGATCCTGCTGGCGAATA
Organism: uncultured Hyphomicrobiales bacterium; assembly: GCA_964538565.1. GTDB lineage: Bacteria > Pseudomonadota > Alphaproteobacteria > Rhizobiales > Xanthobacteraceae > CAYVBN01. The sequence continues at coordinate 37,953 of CAZIGW010000087.1, forward strand.
TCGACGGCTTCTGGGACCCGCTGTGCGCGCTGCTCGATCACATGCGCAAGCTCGCATTCATCCGCGCCGGCCTGACGGTCGATCTTCTGGTCACCGGTCAGGTCGAGGAGATTCTTCCCAAGCTGCGCGCCGCCGCGGCGGGCGTTCCCGAAGCCGACAAGCCGATGAAGGAACCGGCGGCCGAACGCATGTGACGCGCGGTCGAGCCGCCCGCTAGGGCCGCGCGGAGAGCGCCGCGCCGTTCAGGCTCGCGGCGATCCGCGCCTCGATCGCGCGGGCGAAATCCGCGCGATAGTGCTCCATGTCCATGAAGTTGTGCGGATCGCGGCTCATCGGCGTGTCGGTGAGAAAATCGAGAAACACCGCGCCGGGGCGGCGCTTCGCCCAGCGCGCGTAGGCCGACTTGCAGCGCGTGAGCTCCGCCGCGGAGCGCGATCCCTCGGGCGGCAGGCCGGTGTAGAAGACGGGCGGCATGACGAGCACGATGCGCGTCGATCTTGGAATCGACGCGGCGGTCGCATCCAGCCGGTCGAGCGGCGGAAGCCGCATGTCGGCGGCAGCTTCGGCGTCCGATGCCGAGGTCTGCGCGGGCCGATAGTCGGGCGGCATCGCCGGCTTGAAATTCCATTCCCGGCCGACCTCGTAGTCCCACGCGCCCGTCGGATCGGCCGCAGCGCCATGTCCGAAGGCAAGCATGAGGCGTCGGCGGGCGGCGCTCAGCGAGCGCGTGCTGAGCACGTTGGCCAGATACGTGAGGTCGTCCTCGTAGAGCCAGAACGGGAACGGATAGGTCACGGGAATTGCCGGATCGGACGAGCACCAGCGATTGTCGATCGTGACGATCACCGCCGCGATATCCGCATGGTGGCGCATGAACCAGCGCAGCGTCGTCAACTGTTCGCGCGGGCCGGAACCCGGCGTGGTGAGCTGGACGAAGCGGAGGCCGGTCGACTGCGACAGCCGCGTGGGGTCGAGAAGCTGTCCGCGCGAATTGCCGATCACCGCGGAATTGAACCGTGGGTTACGGGCACGGCTGACGTTGGCGACCGGTTTGTAGTCGTCGGCCACGCCGGAGAGCGGCAACGCCGGAAAGCGCCCGGTGTCGTACGGATCGACGACGAGAATGAAGGCGTAGATCGATCCGAGCCCGCCGATGAAGACGATGAGAAAATGGCGCACGAACGAACGCCAGCCGCCCTCGGGGTCGGCCTTCGTTTCGTGTTCCGCCTCGTCCGTCTTCTGCAGCACCGGGCCTCTCAGAACTGGAAGTAGATGAAGTTGAGCGGCGGACCGAGCCCGACCTCGAGCACGCACAGCCCGGCGAGCACGGCGAGCGCCGCTGCCAGCACCGGCGAGGCGCGGGTGAAGATCGGAGGCAACAGCGGCAGCCCGTCCTTGATCTGGTGCGCGGACGGCACGAGCGCCGAGACCGCCGCCCCGGCGAGCAGCAAACCGACGTGGTGGAGCGGGCCGGCGAAGCCCGATGCGCCGCTCATCGAAAGAAGGACGGACGTGGCGGTGGAAAAATCGGCGGCGCGAAACAGCACCCAGCCGACCAGCACGAACAGCATGGTCAGCGCCCATGCGGCGACGGCCGGCAGCGGCCGCCGCAACTGCTGCCAGCCGCGGCAGACGATGAGCCCGACGCCGTGCCACAGCCCCCACACCACGTACGTCCAGCCCGCCCCGTGCCACAGCCCGCACAGGCCCATGGTGGCGAGTGTCGCCGCGACGTAGCGCGCCGGGCCCGCCCGGCTGCCGCCGAGCGGAATGTAGAGATAGTCGCGGATGAAGGTCGACAGCGAGATGTGCCACCGCCGCCAGAAGTCGCGCAGGTCGGTGGCGAGATAAGGCCTGCGGAAATTTTCCGGCAGAACCAGGCCGAACATCAGCGCGATCCCGATCGCCATTTCCGTATAGGCGGAGAAGTCGAGAAAGAGCTGGAACGAGAAGGCAAGCGCCGCCGTCCAGGCGTCGCCGAAGCCGAGCGCGTGGTGCGCGGCCTCGGCGAACGCCTTGTCGACCACCTCGGCGAGCTTGTCCGACAAGAGCACCTTCTTGGCGAAACCGAGCGTGAACAGGATGAGGCCGGTCGCGACATTCTGCCAAAGCCCCTTGCTGCGCGGGTCGCGCGCGAACTGCGGGACGAGTTCGTTGTGGCGAACGATGGGTCCGGCGATCAGGTGCGGGAACAGCAGCACGAAGGAGGCGAACGCGCGCAACGAATAGATCGGCGCGTCGTTGCGCAGCCGGTCGACCAGGTAGGAGATCAGCTGGAACGAGAAGAAGCTGATGCCGATCGGCAACACGAGGTGCGCGCGCGGCAGGCCGATGCCGGTCAGCGCCTCGATGCTGCCGAGGAGAAAATCGAGGTACTTGAATGTCGCAAGCGACGCGAGGTTGAGCACGACGCCCAGATAGAGTGCGCCGCTTCGCCCCGACCGTTCGTGCAGGCACGACAGCAGCCAGGTCGCGCCGATCTGGCCGACCAGCAGCGGGACGAACCGCACGTCCCACCAGCCGTAGAACACGAGCGAGATCGAGATCAGCACCCACTGCCGCACGACCATGGAACCCGCCACCGCGTAGTAGCAGGCGAGCGCCGCCGGCAGGAAGACGAGCACGAATCCTTGAGACTGGAAGAGCATCGGCGAAGGCGCGTCCCGAGCTTCCGCACGGAAGCTCCCCGCCGGCACATTCCGGATCGTCCACGGCCGCGTCAAGTGGCATCGCGGCGCCTGCCGCTGTTGCGGCTCTACGCGGGCATCAGCCGTCGTTTGTCAGGAATGTGACGGCCTCGACGCGGTTGCCGTCCGGGTCGCGGATGAACGCGGCGTAATAGCCCGCGCCGTGCTGCGGCCGCTCTCCCGGCGCGCCGTCGCAGATGGCGCCGGCAGCGAGCGCGCTTGCATGGAACGCATCGACGCTCGCGCGGTCTTTGGCGCGCAGGCAGACGTGCGCGCCGCTGTCGCGCGGCGTCATGGCCATCCGCGGCCGGTGATTGAGCCAGAATTCCGAATACCGCTTGCCGAAGCCGACCGTGGTCGCGCGTACGTCAAGCTTGGCATAGCCGAGCACGGCGAGCACGCGTTCGTAGAAAGACGCGGAGGCGTCAAGATCGCGAACCGGTATCGAGACGTGGTCGATCATGTCCGTGCCGCGTCCTGCCCCATGCGCCTCCCGGCTTCGGCCGCCGCGCGGCGATCAGGCCGGCGCGCCCGATTTCACCAGCTTGTAGACGACCGAATCCATCAGCGCCTGGAACGACGCATCGATGATATTGGGCGACACGCCGACCGTCGTCCATCGCTCCCCGGTCTCGTCCCGGCTCTCGATCAGCACGCGGGTGACCGCCTCGGTGCCGGCGTTGAGGATGCGCACGCGGTAGTCGGTGAGTTCGAGGCCGTTGATGTAGGTCTGGTACTTGCCGAGGTCCTTGCGCAGCGCCACGTCGAGCGCATTGACCGGGCCGTTGCCCTCCGCGGCCGAGATCAGGGTCTCGTCGTCGACCTTCACCTTGACTACCGCCATCGCCACCGTCACGCGCTTGCCCATCGCGTTGTAGCGCTGCTCCACGGTGACGTCGAACTGGTCGACCGTGAAATACTCAGGCACCTTTCCCATCATGCGGCGCGCCAGCAGTTCGAACGAGGCGTCCGCCGCCTCGTAGGCGTAGCCCGCCGCCTCGCGCCCCTTGACCTCCTCGAGCAGGCGCGTGACGCGCGCGTCGTCCCGGTCGGCCTTGATGCCGATGCGCTCGAGTTCCGCGAGGACGTTCGAGCGACCGGCCTGGTCGGAGACGAGCACCTTGCGGACGTTGCCGACCCTCTCGGGCTTCACGTGCTCGTAGGTCGCCGGATCCTTGAGGATGGCGGAGGCGTGAATGCCCGCCTTGGTGGCGAACGCGCTCTCGCCGACGTAGGGCGCGTGCCGGTTCGGGGCGCGGTTGAGCAGTTCGTCGAGCATGCGCGAGGCATGCGTGAGGTGCTGCAGCTTCTCGTCGGTGACCGCGATGTCGAAGCGCTGCGCGAATTCGTCCTTGAGCTTGAGCGTCGGGATGATCGACACGAGGTTGGCGTTGCCGCAGCGCTCGCCGAGCCCGTTGAGCGTGCCCTGGATCTGGCGGGCGCCCGCGCGCACAGCCGCGAGCGAATTGGCGACCGCCTGCTCGGTGTCGTTGTGGGCGTGAATGCCGACATGATCGCCCGGAATCGTGCGGCACACGTCGGCGACGATGGTCTCGATCTCGTGCGGCAGCGTTCCGCCGTTGGTGTCGCACAGCACGACCCAGCGCGCGCCCTCCGCGTACGCCGCCTTGGCGCATTCGAGCGCATAGGCGCGGTTCGCCTTGTAGCCGTCGAAGAAATGCTCGCAGTCGAGCAGCACCTCGCGCCCCTTGGCCTTGGCGGCGCGCACGCTCTCGCGGATCGACGCGAGGTTCTCCTCGAGCGTCGTCTCGAGCGCGACGTAGACGTGATAGTCCCAGGACTTGGCGACGAAGCACACCGCATCCGCCTGCGCCTCGAGCAGCGCGGCGAGGCCGGGATCATTCGAGGCCGAACGGCCCGGCCGGCGCGTCATGCCGAAGGCGGTGAACGTCGTGGCCAGCTCGCGGGGCTGCGAGAACAACTCGGTGTCGGTCGGATTGGCGCCCGGATAGCCGCCTTCCACGTAGTCGATGCCGAGGTCGTCGAGCATCTTGGCGATCGCCAGCTTGTCGTGCAGCGTGAAGTCCACGCCGTTCGTCTGCGCGCCGTCGCGCAGCGTCGTGTCGAACAGATAAAGGCGTTCGCGTGCCATGACGTCACCAATAGCCGAAGTATTTGAGCGCCAGCGCGATCGCCGCCGCGAGAATGGCGAACTTGAGCGCGACGTAGTAGAGCCAGTGGCGCGGGAACGGCGTGTCGGGCTTCTTCACGGCGCGCTCCGACCGGTGGCGAGCTTCTTCTCCATGGTCGTGTTGGCGAGCCATTCGCCGCCGAGCGACACGGAATTGCGCTGCTGCGCGACATAGCCGCGGCGCTCGAAGAAGTCGCGCGCGCTGTCGCTCGCGTCGACGGTGAGCCGGGCGGTACCGCGAGAAGCGGCGAGTTTCTCGACGGCGTCACACAACGTGCTCCCCACCCCGTGCCGCGCGACCGCCGGGTGGACGTAGAGCATCTCGATCCGTTCGCCGTCTTCGACCGAGATGAATCCGACGACCGTGCCGTCCATGGTCGCCAGCAGTGTCAGCGCCCGCGCGAGGCGGCCCACGAACGCATCCTCGTCGTCCGCGACCGACGCCCAGGCTTGGCGTTGTGCCTCGCCGTAGTCGTCTTCTGTCAGCTCCTCGATCGCGGCGCGAAAGATCGCGACGACGTCCGCGCCATCGGCCGGCAGGAACGGCCGCAGTGCCGGCGTCGGGAGGGCCCGCGCCATCATCGCGCCACCTCCCAGGTAGTGCCGTCCTTGGAATCCTTCAGCACGACCCCCATGGCGGCGAGCTCGTCGCGAATGCGGTCGGCTTCCTTGAAATCGCGGGCCTTGCGGGCGGCGTTGCGCGCCGCGATGAAGCTTTGGATCCGGGCCTCGTCGAGGACCATCGAAGCCGGCCGCCAGGCCGCCCATTCGGCCGCCGTGTGTTCGAGTAGCCCGAGCAGCCTGGCGGTCATCTTCAGGGACGCGGCCGCGCCGGCCGCGGAGCCGGCGGCCGCGCCGCGCAGCTCATGCAGCGCCGTCAGCGCGCGCGGCGTGTTGAGGTCGTCGCACAGCGCTTCGAGCGCGTCGGCGCACAAGAGCCCCGGTCCCGCGTCCGCCGTGAGCTGATACCAATGATCGAGCGTCCGCTTGGCCTCGCGCAATCCGGCGATCGTCCAGTTGATCGGCTGCCGGTAATGCGTCTGCAGCATGGCGAGCCGGATCACTTCGCCCGGCCAGTCCCGCAGCAGTTCGCGGATGGTGACGAAGTTGCCGAGCGACTTCGACATCTTCTCGCCTTCGACCTGCAGGAAGCCGTTGTGCACCCAGAAGTGGGCCATCAACGGCTGGTGAAGGGCGCACCGCGACTGTGCGATCTCGTTCTCGTGGTGCGGAAACACGAGGTCGATGCCGCCGCCATGGATGTCGAAGGTCTCGCCGAGGTGTTTCCAGCTCATGGCCGAACATTCGATATGCCAGCCCGGCCGACCCGGAGTCTTGATCCCGCACGGGCTCGGCCACGCGGGCTCACCCGGTTTCGACGGCTTCCACAGCACGAAGTCCATGGGATCGCGCTTGTAGGGCGCGACCTCGACCCGCGCGCCGGCCACCATTTCGTCGAGCGAGCGCCGGGAGAGCTGGCCATAGTCGGGCATCGACGGCACGCTGAAGAGGACGTGGTCCTGCGCCACGTAGGCATGGTGCGCATTGACCAGCCGCTCGATCAGCGTCTTCATCTCCTCGATGTGCTCGGTCGCCCGCGGCTCGACGGTGGGCGGCAGGCAGCCGAGCGCCTTCACGTCCTCCTCGAAGTTTCGATAGGTCTCCTCGGTGAGGTCGCGGATCGAGATCCCGCGCTCGGCCGCGCGCGCGTTGATCTTGTCGTCGACGTCGGTGACGTTGCGGACGTAGACGACGTGATCGGGCCCGTAGAGGTGCCGCAGCAGCCGGAACAGGACGTCGAAGACGATCAGCGGGCGGGCGTTGCCGATGTGGGCGAAGTCGTAGACGGTCGGCCCGCACACGTACATGCGCACGCGATCGGGATCGAGCGGTTCGAACGGCCGTTTCTCGCGAGAGAGCGTATCGTAAAGCTTCAACTGCATGGACGTCCCCGCCTCCGCTGGCCGGGCGTCCACTCGTCTCGACGTGAGAAAAGACGGCCGCAGCCAGCGTTGGTCGCTAGCCGATAATCTCCCGGCAAATGCCGCAGATGGAAAAAAGGCCGTTCATGGCGGTGCAGAATGGGCAAGTGCGCCCTCCCCGTCAAGGCCGGGCGCGATCCGCCGGTCGCATCGGCCGTGCCGGCGGGACCGGTGACCGTTCTGCAACAGGACGGAAAAAAGCTCGCCGCCCGATGCAGCCGGGCCGTTGCGACCCAAAACGCGCCACAAGAGCCCCTTACCACCCCGCCGACGATGTTCTCGGGTCGAAACGGTTAAGGGGCGATTAACGCTTTCCCTCGCATTGTGCGCACCCCGGTAACGTCTGCCTTGAGCGAGTGCCATGCGCGTCGGTCTTGCCGTCCTCACCCTGCTTGCTGCCGTCCTTCCCGCCAAGGCGGAAAATCGTATCTTCATCGTCGCCAACAACGCCGACGGCTACGGGGTCGACCGCTGCCTCGCGACCGGCGCGCGCTGCGGCGCCCCGGTGGCGTCGGCCTATTGCCATGCCCGTGACTTCGCGCGCGCCGTCGCCTTCTACAAGGTCGATCGCGACCAGGTGACCGGCGCCATCCCGGTCGCCACCGACGCCTGTTCGGGAACCTGCGAGGCCTTCGTGGCCATCGAGTGCGGGCGCTGAGCGGCCGGAGGCCCCGCGCGTAACGTCACTTCTCGATCCAGTCGGCGCAGCGCGGCGGCGGCTCGTTCCCCCACGGCATGATGGGAACCGAGGAGGTCGAGTTCTTTGGCGAGCCCTCGATGAGGCGGTCGGAATAGACGAGGTACACGAGGACGTTTCGCTTCGTGTCGCAGCCGCGCACGATCTGCATCTTCTTGAAGAACAGCGAGCGCCGCTTGCGGAAGACGTCGGCCCCCTGCTCGAACTTGCTCTTGAAGTGGATCGGTCCGATCTGCCGGCAGGCAAGCGAGATGTCCGAGACCTCCTCGGCGATCCCGAGCCAGCCTTTCACGCCGCCGCGTTCCGGAACCGTGAAACGGCAGGCGACGCCCTCGACCTCGGGGTCGTCGAGCCCGTAGGTGGCGAGCTTGTCGTTGGGGGTCAGGAACTTGAACACGGTCGATTTCTTGAAGATCAGGTCCGGTTCGTCGGCCGCGTGAGCGGCGCGCGGCGGCGTCAGACCGAGCCCTGCCGCGAACGTCAGGACGAGAACCGCCGTCAAGGCAAACGCCCGGCGAAACGAATTCGAATGAGGATGGGGCATCTCTCAACTCCCGGGATACCGCCCCATATGGGAACCTCCGGACGAGGTTGCGAGTCCCGCCAATCCTTCCGCGTGATTTCCACCAGACGGGTGCGGGATACCGCAAAATTGAACTCGCCCGCGCCTTCAGGCCCACTATGCTACGTTGCAGCGTCGAAGGTCGCGTGCGGACGAACCACGCGCGTAAGGAGCCCGCGCTCCAATGGGTCCGGACCCTCCGGGCGACACCGTCGCCAACCCCGAACGGCCCCTGCGGCTGTTGCTCGCCGCCTCATTCGTGCTGCCGATCGCGGTCTTCGCCATCGCTGCGTGGATCTCATACCGGCAGCACGTCGCCGATTCCGTCGATCGCCTGCAGCGCTCGCTCGGACATGTCTACGAGCACGCCACCAAGGTGTTCGAGACCTTCGAGCTGACGGGCCGATACGTCGATGAACTCATCGGCGGTGCGCCGAACGAAGGCGTGGCGGCGGCGGAATCGTACTACCACGCACAATTCAAGACGCTCACCGACACGCTGCCGCAGTTGCGCGACATCTGGCTGGTGGATGAATATGGCCACCCGATCGTGTCCGGCACCATCTTTCCGATGGACCGAAATGTCGATCTTTCGGATCGGCCGTTCTTTCAATGGCACAAGAACAACCCGAGCGGCGGTCCCTATCTCAGCAAGGTCATCAAGTCGCGCGCGGTGGACCGCAGCCTGTTCCTGATCAGCCGGCGCCGCCTGCTGCGCGGCAGCGACGAGTTTCTCGGCATCGTCACGACCGCGGTCGCGCCCGAATACTTCACGCAATACTACTCGCGCCTGCCGGGCGCGCAGGATGACGTGATCGGGTTGTTGCGGCAGGACGGCTCGGTCCTGGCCTACTATCCGAGCGACGGGGCCGAGGGGCACCTGCCGCAAGGAAGCCCGTTGCTGGCGGCCATCGGCCAAGCCTCGCAGGGTATGGTGACCGACGTCGCCGCCGACGGGAGCAAGCGGATCACCGTGTTTCGCAAGCTTCCGCGGCACGGCGTCTATGTGTTCGTCGGTCTCCCGACCGCCACGCTCCTCGCCCAATGGGCGCAGGCGATGTCCTATCACGTCGTGTTCATCGTCCCGGCGATCATTGCGCTCATCGTCCTGTCGTGGGTCGCGCTTCGCCGCACGCGCCGTGAATCCCTCGCCTACGCGCAACTGCGCGGGGAGGTGACGCGGCGCGAGACGACGGAGCGGGCTTTGCACCAGGCGCAGAAGATGGAGGCGATCGGTCGCTTGACCGGCGGCATCGCCCACGATTTCAACAATCTGCTCACCGCGATCATCGGCAATGTCGATCTCGCCAACATGCGGTTGAAGGGGCGAGAGGAGCCGATCGTGCGTCTGCTGGCGGCCGCGAAGGAGGCCTCGCAGCGGGCGGCCGTTCTGGTGCAGCGCCTGCTCGCGTTCTCCCGCCAGCATCCGCAGGAAGTGGAAGTTCTCGACATCAATCGCCTCGTGGAGGACATGTCCGATCTGCTGCGACGGACGATCGGCGAGACGATCACGATCGAGACCGAGCTCGCCCGGGACTTGTGGGCCGTGTCGGTCGACCGCAATCAGCTCGAGAACGCGATCCTCAATCTCGCCGTCAACGCCCGCGACGCCATGCCGAACGGCGGCCGCCTGCGCATCGAGACGGCCAACGCCCACGTCGTGTCCGCATTCGGCGACGGCGAAGGCGAGCGCGTCACGCCCGGCGAGTACGCGCTCGTATCCGTTTCGGACGCGGGCGCCGGGATGAGCAAGGAGGTCAAGGAGCAGGCTTTCGAGCCGTTCTTCACCACCAAGCCGAAGGGCATCGGCACGGGCCTCGGTCTGAGCATGGTGTACGGGTTCGTCAAGCAGTCGGGCGGGCACATCAAGATCGACAGCGAGGTCGGCAGCGGCACGATCGTAAGAATGTACCTGCCGCGCGTCATGCAGGCGGCCGCGGCCAGCGAACGCAGCGGCACTCCCGCGAGCGACCGCGACGGAACCTATCGCAGCCGGAACCGCGAGACCATTCTGCTCGTCGAGGACGACGAGCCGGTGAACCGGTTCGGCTGCGAGGCGCTGCAGGAGCTCGGATACCGCGTCCTGCCCGCCGCCACCGCCACCGACGCCCTCGAGCTTCTCACCAAGCATCCGGAAATAAGACTGTTGTTCACCGACATCGTGCTGCCGGGCGGCGTCAACGGGCGCACGCTCGCCGAAGCGGTCGTCAGGGTGCGGCCCGACGTCGGCGTCCTTTTCGCGACCGGATATACGCGCGACGCCATCGTGTTCCAGGGACGGCTCGATCCCGCCGTCGAGGTGCTGATGAAGCCCTATACGTATCAGGCGCTTGCCAAGAAGATCCGTGACATGCTCGACCGGTCCGCTGCGGCCGCCGCTGCCCTCGATCGCGCAGGGGCATGAGGAAACAGCCGCGAACCGCGGAACCTGTCGGGCCAGCCGCCGTTCCTCGAACAATTCGACCGACGCTCACTTCGAGGAACCGCAATGCCCGCCATCCAGGCCATGCTGCAAACCCATCCGGACCGTCCCGGCCAGCCCGACGCGGTCGCCCACTGCGTCAACGCATGCTTCACCTGCCAGGTCGCCTGCACCGCCTGCGCCGACGCTTGCCTCGTCGAACCCGACGTGCAGAAGCTCGTGGCCTGCATCCGGCTCGACCTCGATTGCGCCGACGTCTGCGCCGCGACGGCGTCCATCGCCACTCGCTTCAACAAGATGGGGGCACGGCAGAACCTCGAATCGATGCTCACCACGTGCGCGGCGATCTGCCGGACCTGCGGGGAAGAATGCGACCGGCATTCGCAGAAACACGCGCACTGCCGCATCTGCGCCGAAGCGTGCCTGCTCTGCGCCAAGGCGTGCTCCGAACTGCTGGAGAGCCTGCGCGTCGCGGCCTGACGGCCGCCGACGAACTCCCGAGCGTCACGGCTTGTTCAGGTCTCGAAGCCGTTCGAGCAGACGCGGCGAAATCTTGTAGGTGTCCTCGAGCAAGGCCTGGATCTGCTGGCCCGTGCGCGGGCTGTTGATCTCGAGGCCCATTCGTTTTCCCTCGCTCAGGAAATCCGCATCCGCGAAGGTCGCGGCGAGCCCCGCCCGCAGCGCTTCGACCCGTTCGGCCGGCACGTCCGGCGGAAGCAGCAGCGGCCGCCCCATGGCGAGCGGCGCAAAGGCCGCCCGCATGAGCCGCTTGTCGTCCGGGTCGGCGACGAGATCGGGCGCGAACGCCACATCCCCGAGTTCGGCGAGCTTCGACGGGCCGTACTGGACGATGGCCTTCGCCTTCTTCTCGCGCAACCAGTTCGGCCGGGTCGAGGAGAGCGCGCTGTAGAACGCGCTCGGATGGCCGTCCACCTCCCCACGCTCCATCGCCAGCACGACGTCGTTCAGTCCCGGATAGCCGTTGATCAGTTTCATCTTTGTCCCGAGCGTCGCGTTCAGCAGCCGGGCAAAAAACGCCGGCGTCGAATTCGCGCCCGATACGCCGACGTTGACGGGCCGTCGGCGCAAATCCTCGACGGTGTCGACCGGCACCGTGTGCCACAGCAGCACGACGGCGGTCTCCACGCTCGGCGTTCCGAGCCAGTTGAACCTGACCGGGTCGTAGCGCGCCTCCTTCGTTCCAAAGAGAGGCTCGAACGGCGTGTTGTTCTGGACGAGACCGACCACCGTCCCGTCCTTTTCGGCGGTGTTGTAGAGGTAGTTGGTCGCGACCATTCCACCGGCGCCGGCCATGTTCTTGACCACGAAGACGGGACTGCCCGGCACATGCCGACCGATGAAGCGGGCGATCGCGCGCGCGATCGTGTCGTATCCCCCCCCGGCGCACGAGCTGACGACGATCGTCACCGTCCGAACGCGATAGAAGTCGGCGACCCCCACGGCGCGCGCCGACCCCACACCCCACAAGCAGGCAGACAC
>CAZIGW010000088.1:0-23314 GCA_964538565.1 uncultured Hyphomicrobiales bacterium
AGGGCGTGCACTGGCGCGACGTGCGTGATGCAGGCGCCGACGTCGTGCTCGCCAACACCTATCATCTGATGCTGCGGCCCGGCGCCGAGCGCGTCGCGGCGCTCGGCGGGCTGCACGCGTTCATGAACTGGCCGGGCCCGATCCTCACCGATTCCGGCGGCTTCCAGGTGATGTCGCTGTCGGACCTGCGCAAGGTCGACGAGACGGGCGTGACGTTCCGCTCGCATCTCGACGGGGCGATGGTTGAGCTCACGCCCGAGCGGGCGGTCGAGATCCAGCGCTTCCTCGGCTCCGACATCACCATGCAGCTCGACGAATGCGTGCGCCTGCCGGCAGCGCCGGCCGAGATCGAGCGCGCCATGCGGCTGTCGCTGCGCTGGGCCGAACGCTCGCGGCGCGCGTTCGAGGCGGACGCGGGCAGCGGGCGCGCCCTGTTCGGCATCGTGCAGGGCGGCGACGACATGAAGCTGCGCGTCGAGAGCGCGCGCCGGCTTCTCGACATCGGCTTTGACGGCTACGCGATCGGCGGGCTCGCGGTCGGCGAACCGCAGTCGGTGATGCTCTCCGTCATCGAGGAGACCGAGCCGGCGCTGCCAGCCGGGCGGCCGCGCTATCTGATGGGGGTTGGCACGCCCGAGGATCTGCTGGAGGCGGTTGCGCGCGGGATCGACATGTTCGATTGCGTTCTGCCGACCCGCAACGGCCGGCACGGGCTCGCCTTCACCCGGTTCGGACCGGTGAACCTGCGCAACGCCCGCCACGCCGACGATCCGCGCCCGCTCGACGCGGAGAGCCGCTGTCCGGCCGCGCGCGACTACTCGCGCGCCTATCTGCACCACCTGACGCGCGCGAACGAAATGCTGGGCGCCATGCTGCTGAGCATGGTCAACCTCTACTACTACCAGGACCTGATGGACGGCATGCGCGAGGCGATCGCGGTGGGGCGGTTCGACGCGTTCCGGCAGGCGACCAGGGAACGGTGGGCGAGGGGCGACTTGCCGCCACGCTGAAGGCTCGAACCCGCATGCGTGAGAAAATCGAGGCGCTACCTCAGCCTCTCGTCACCTCCCGCGAGGGAGAGGTCGGATCGGCGAAGCCGATCCGGATGAGGGGATATCGCCCGTCGACAGTGTCCTGCCTCACCCCGACCGTCGTCCCGAGGGACAGGCCGCGCCGCGCCCCGCTTCCAAGTCATCGAAACTCGCCTTAGAACGTGCTGTCCAATTGGTCCCTCCCCAACAAGAAGACGGAGCCAGAAATGACCGCGACTGCCGCCCGCAATCAGGCGATGCGCCGCAAGCCGCAGTTCAAGCTGCCGCCGCTGACGTGCGACGCCCATTGTCACGTGTTCGGACCGGCGGCCAAGTTCCCCTACGCGCCGAACCGGCGCTACACGCCCGAGGACGCGCCCAAGGAGGCGCTCGCGGCGCTCCACGCGCATCTCGGCATCGAGCGCGCGGTGATCGTGCAGGCGAGCTGTCATGGCACCGACAACCGGGCGATGCTTGATGCGATCGCCAGCGATCCGCGGCGCTACCGCGGCGTCGCGGTCGTCGACGATACCTTCACCGATGCCGACTTCCGCGCACTGCACGCGGGCGGGGTGCGCGGCGTGCGCTTCAACTTCGTGCGCCACCTCGGCGGCGCCCCCGACCCGCGCGTGTTCGAGCGCGTGATCGACCGGGTCAAAGGGCTCGGCTGGCACGTGGTGCTGCATCTCGACGCGCCCGACATCGTCCCGCTGTCCGACATGATCCGCAAGCTGCCGCTGCCCTACGTGATCGACCACATGGGCCGCGTGCCGGCGAAGGACGGGCTCGACCAGCCGCCGCTGCGCGCGCTCATCGAGCTCCTGAAGGACGAGCGCTGCTGGGTGAAGGTGTGCGGCTCCGAGCGCATTTCCATGCCGCCGTACGCGCAGGCGGTCCCGATCGCGGCCGCGCTCGTCGCGGCCGGCGGCGAGCGAGTGCTGTGGGGCACCGATTTTCCGCATCCGAATTCGACGCATGATCCGGACGAGGCGGATCTCGTCGATCTCATCCCGCAGTTCGCGCCTGCGGCCGCCGACCGGCAGCGTTTTCTGGTCGACAATCCGGCGCGGCTCTACGGGTTCACATAGCGCCAGACACAAGCCCGGCCCTGCCGGGCCGGGCAAGCTGCAGCAATTCGTTGCGATTCTGCGTGGTCGCTCAGGGTTTGGCGATGTGCCAGGTGTTGTTGAGGAAGCCGTCGCCGGTGGCGTCGCCGGGCTTCTTGTCGTTCTTCCACGTATAGAGCGGCTTGCCCTTGTAGGCCCATTGCTTGCCGCCGTCGTCGCGCGTGACGACCGACCAGTCGCCGCCCGCTTTCGCGCCCGCGGACGCCACGAGCGGTGGCCAGTTGGTGGCGCACGGGCCGTTGCAGGCGGACTTGCCGGCCGAGTCCTTGTCGAAGGTGTAGAGGGTCATGCCCTTGGCGTCGACCAACGCCTTTCCCTTCGACGTGTCCGCGGTCTTCGCCGGCGCCGTCTGCGCAAGCGCCACCGACGTCAGCGCCGCGAGGGCGGCTGCCGCTACCATCATCGTCTTCATGAAAGTACTCCTGGTTCGCTGTTGGACGTGTCATCCGGTCGGGGATTGATTTCCGCGGCCGCGCGCGTCACGCAGGCACGGCACCCCGAGCAGAGACGTCTTTCGTGGACCTGCGTGTCGGCGCCGGACGCATTGTTCACGTTGTGATGAACCACGCCGGGAGCAAATTATTCCTCGGCCGATCGCCGAAGCTCCGCGTCCGCCACGGTGCGCGCGTCACCGCAAGATCTGGTCAACGCCGTGGCACGGCAGCAGCGCTGTTCGGTCACATCCGAAGGCGGACGACGAATGGAATAAACGGATCAGCCTTCACCGTAGAGCCAGGCGATGCCGTCGTAGGACTGCTCCGGCGTGCGGCCGTGGAGCAGCTGGTAACGCAATTCCGCCTCGACGCCGCGGGCGTGATAGAAGTCGCCATAGACGCGCGCCATGATCTGCACCCGGCCCGTGCGCAGATAGCGCTGCTGCTGGTAGGCCTGGAAGGCGCGCGCCAGATCGTCGGGGCTTGCCGCGACGTTCTCGGCCAGCGACACGGCGTCCTCGGTCGCCATGCAGGCGCCCTGCGCCAGATACTGCAGCATGGGATGCGCGGCGTCGCCGAGCAGCGTGACGCGGCCCTTCGACCAGTCCTTGACCGGCTCGCGGTCGCACAGGACCCACATGCGCCAGGTCTCGATCCGCTCCAGCATCCGCAGCACCTCGGGGCGCTGGCCCTTGAAGCGTTCCCAGAGTTCATCCGCATCGGCCTCGGCGTTCCATCCTTCGACGTAGCGGTCGGAGTGGAAGACCGCGACCAGGTTGTAGAGGGTGCCGCGCCGCAGCGGGTAGTGCACGAGGTGCGTGCGCGGCCCGGCCCACAGCACGACGTCCGGCCGCCAGAGGTCGTCCGGCACCTGTTCGCGCTTGAGCACCGCCCGGTAGGCGATGTGGCCTGAGACCCGCGGCTTGCCGTCGCCGACGATCTTTTCGCGAATGCGCGACCACATGCCGTCGCAGCCCACGAGGGCGCGGCCGCGGACGGTCTCGCCGCCTTCGAGCGTCACGGTGACGCTCTCGCCATCGTCGGTGAAATCGTCGACCCGCCGGCTGGTCTCCAGCGACACGAGATTGTTGCCCTCGCAGGCCTTGAGAAACACGCCGTGAATGTCGGCCCGATGGGTGACGGCGTAGGGTTCCTTGAATTTCGCTGCGAAGCGTTCGTCGAGCGGGATGCGGATGACGAGATCGCCGGAGAGGGCGTCGCGCATCTCCTGGGCGCCCGGCCGCCAGGCATCGGCGAGCACGGCGTCCTTGAGGCCGATGCGCTCGAGCGCGCGAAACACGTTGGGGCCGAGCTGGATCCCGGCGCCGACCTCGCGGAACTCGCTCGACTGCTCGAAGACGCGGACCGGAAATCCCTTCAGGGCGAGCGCATAGGCGGTGACGAGCCCGCCGATGCCGCCGCCGGCGATGAGGAACGGCAGATCCGAGCCGTTCGCCTTGACCATGTCGTCCTCCCCCGAATTCCACTGCACCCGCAAGGATCGCCGTCGCCGGCCTGCGGACGCCGCGCGCCCCTCCGGACGGGCCGCCGAGCGTGGATGTAATCCATCCGGGAAGGCCGTGTCGACCGCGACGTACGCCGCAGCGGCTCGGTCCACCGCGGGGCGGCGGACACGGAAGCGATGCGCAGGATCGGGGAGGGCGGGCGCCCACCGCCGGCACGGCCGATTTGCGCCCCGGACGGCACGTGCTGTCCGCGACGCCAGCAGTCGGTCGTCCGGATTTTGCTGGGCCCGAGGGTCGGCGGCGGGCCGAGGCGTCAGCGCGCGAAGTAGACGCTGGTCTCGAACCTGTAGCCGCAGTCGTCGCAGGCCCACAGATGGCGTACGCAACGCTCGTTGATCTGTTCCGACCACTCGGGAAGGGACAGAGGACTGCCGCATTGTTCGCAGCGGGCGGCAAGATATCTTGGAGCGGCGGCTTCGGGTAGCACAGAGGTCTGGAGCTTCATACGCGCATCCTCTCCGGTACCCCTCTCCCCACGCGGGAGCGTGCGCGCGCTCTGTGGCAGCAGTGCGACAGTGCCGACGCGGCAAGCGCGCGCGCCTTGGCGGCTCCGGCGCGCCGCTGGTAATAAGGTCCGGGCGAAGTCGAACGAGGACGGAGGGCGCATCGCGGATCGGCCCACCCGCATGACGGAGGACACACGTGGCCAAGGACGCAATGGTCTCTTCGGACCTGGCGGAGAAGTTCGAGACCGAAAAGGACTCGCCCTATCTGCGCTGGGTGCGCAGCCAGGGCCTCGACATCATCAGCGCCCATTACGTCCCCAACCTGCGCACCGTGGAGCTCAAGCCGTGGGCGCGGCGCGGCGGCCGCGGCGTGTTCATCAACCACGAGGCCTCGCGCACCTCGAACGATTGTTACGTGTGCGAGATCGCACCGGGCGGCAAGCTCGCCCCGCAGCGCCAGCTCTATGAGGAGATGATCCTGGTGCTCGGCGGGCGCGGCTCGACCACCGTATGGAACGACGCCGGCAGCCGCATCACCTTCGAGTGGAAGGAAGGTGCGATCTTCGCCATCCCGCTCAACACCTGGCACCAGCATTTCAACGGCTCGGGACGCGATCCCGCGCGCTACGTCGCGGTGACCAACGGGCCATCGGTGATCAATCTGTACGACGACCTCGACTTCGTCTTCGGCACGGCCTACGACTTCAAGAACCGCTTTGCCGGCGAGCCGGACTATTTCAGCGCCAAGGGCGAGCAGGACGGCTTCCTGCTGCGCACCAACTTCGTCGCCGACGCGGTCAACCTGCCGTTGATCACCGCCAAGGAGCGCGGGGCCGGCGGCGGGCACATCCGCTTCAACATGGCGCGCGGATCGATCGCGAGCCACATCTCACAGTTTCCCGTCGGCACCTACAAGAAGGCGCACGCGCACGGGCCCGGCGCGCACGTCGTCGTGCTGAGCGGGGAGGGCTATTCGCTCATGTGGCCGGAAGGCGAGGAGCCGCGCCGCTACGACTGGCAGGTCGGAACGATGATCGTCCCGCCCAACAAGTGGTTCCACCAGCACTTCAACACCGGGCCGACGCCGGCGCGCTATCTCGCCTTCAAGCACTGGTCGCCGCGCAACGCGCAGGGCGTGCCGATGTCGTGGATCAGCCGTCGGCTCGGCGGGTACCAGATCGACTACGCCGACGAGAGCCCGGTCGTGCGCGAGATGTTCGCGCAGGCGCTGGCGCGGCACGGCCTGCAACCGCGGATGCAGGACGCCTACGAGGCCGAGCTCGCCACGCTGCCGCCCAAGGTCGCCTGACGGCGCCTCGACCCCGGTCCGGCTACTTGGCGACCAGCGAGGCGCTCTTGGCGACCTCCCGCCACTTGGCGATCTCGCTGTGCAGCATGGCGCCGAGCGTCTCCGGCGTCCCGCCGAGCAGCCGGTAGCCGAGCGTCGCGGCGCGCTCCTTCATCTCTGCTTGCCGGAGGATGTCGTTCACGTCGGCGTTGATGCGGGCGACGACCTCTTTGGGCGTGCCCTTCGGAACGAAGATGCCGTACCAGCTCGTCTCGTCGACGAACGGCACGCCGATTTCCTTGAACGTCGGCACGTCCGGCAGTTGTTCCGAGCGCGTCTGGCCGGAAACGGCGAGCGCGCGGATCTTGCCGGCCTTGATGTTCGCCAGATTGCCGCCGAGCGTCGCGATCCACAGCGACAGGCGGCCCGCCATGATGTCGGTGACGGCCTGGCTGAACGACGAGTAGGGAACGTGCTGCAGCTTGATGTGGGCGAGATCGCTGAACATCACCGTGGCCAGGTGTCCGCTCGACCCGGTGCCGAGCGACGCGTAGTTGAGGGTGCCGGGCTTCGCCTTGGCCCTCGCGATCAGCTCCTTGACCGAATGGGCCGGTGAGTCGGGCGGCACCATCAGCACGTCCTGCGCGGTGGCGACGAGGATCACGGGCTCGAAATCGCGCTCGGGGTCGAAGCCCTTGGCGGGCGCGATCGTCACGTTGACGGCGAGCGACTGCGCGCCGAAATGCAACGTATAGCCGTCGGGCGCCGCCTGCGCGGCCGACGCGGCGCCGATGTTCCCGCCCGCGCCTGGCCGATTCTCGACGAACACCGATTGGCCCCAGCGTTCCGCCAGCTTCTGCCCGATGATGCGGGCCAGCGTGTCGAGCGTGCCGCCCGCCGCGAACGCGACGATCATTCGAACCGATCGGTCCGGATAGGTCTGCGCGCGGGCGTGTGTCTGCGGCCCCACGACGAGAAAGAATGCGAGGGCGAGAACGCCCGCGACCGGCGAGTTCTTCATGCGATCCTCCCGACGCCGTTTTCTGTACGGCTTGGCGCCACAATGAAGGAACCGGCGGAGGAACACAACGCGCGAGCCGGATCGGGCGGCGCGTGCCCCGGCCGATGAGGAGGTCCGGTGACGACCGGGCAGGCGATCCGTGAGGTTGATCGTCGAACCGCGACGCGGCGCATCGGACGCCCCGCGTGTTCTGAGCGGTGCAAAACGTCGGAGCCGCCGGCGAACGATTTTGCCTTCGACAGATTGGGGGCGGCGTTCTAGGCTGGTGGCCCGGACGAAACAGACAAAACGACAACAAGTTTCGCGAATGCGCGCCGTTCGTGCGTGGCCTGTCGCAAGCCGAGCGACGGTGCGGGGGAAAGGGCCGGGCGATCGGACGCCGGCCCGTCAGGGAGGAAGCAATGGGCATTGGCAAACGTCGCAGGGGCGTGAGCGCGCGTGCGCCGGTGGAGTTCGTGGCGGGCAACGGGCTTCTCGATCGGCGGGCCTTGCTCGGGCGCGGGATTCTGTTCGCCGGTGCGATCGGCGCCGGGTTCGGAAACTCGCTCGCCGGGGCGGCAGCCGAACCGGTCAAGGACGCTGAATGGAGCCTCGTGCCCGGCGACATCACCCCGGTTCTGCAAACGCCTTCGCGTTTCGAAAAGAAGGTCGTGCGGATCCTGAGCAATCCGAAGGGCGATCCGCGAACGCAGCACGCACGCGCACCGCTGCACCTGCTGCACGGGACGATCACTCCGAACCCGTTGCACTTCACGATCCTGCACTCGGGCATTCCGGACATCGACCCGGAGCAGCATCGCTTCGTGATCCACGGCATGGTGAGGCAGCCGCTCGAATTCACCGTCGATGCGCTGCTGCGCTATCCGATGGTCACCCGCAAGCACTTCGTCGAGTGCGGCGGCAACAGCGCCGGGATGTTCTCGAACGTGCCGTTGCAGGCGACGGTGCAGCAGCTCCACGGGCTCGTCTCCTGCGCCGAATGGACCGGCGTGCTGCTCTCGACGCTCCTCGACGAGGCCGGGGTCGATCCGAAGGCCAGGTGGATGATCGCCGAGGGCGCGGATTCGCTGCTGGTCAGCCGCAGCGTGCCGCTGAAGAAGGGGTACGAGGATGCGATGATCGCGCTCTACCAGAACGGCGAGCGCCTGATGCCCGGCAACGGCTATCCGATGCGGCTGCTGCTTCCCGGCTACGAAGGCAACATGAACACCAAGTTCCTGCGCCGCCTGAAGATCACGGACCAGCCGGCGATGACCTTCTACGAGACCCGCAACTATTCGCCGCTGCTGCCGAACGGCAAGGCGTACCGCTTCTATTTCCTCAACGAGGTGAAATCCTTCATCACCTGTCCGTCGTTCGGCTACACCCTCAAGGAGCCCGGCTACTACGAGATTTCCGGCATCGCCTACTCGGGCAGCGGCCGGATCGAGAAGGTGATGGTCTCCGCCGACGGCGGCAAGAGCTGGGGCGAGGCCGCGGTCGAAGGGCCGGTCAGCCCCAAGGCGTTCACACGCTTCCGTATGCCGTGGCGCTGGGACGGCCAGCCTGCCGTTCTCACCAGCCGGGCGTGGGATGACTCCGGCGCGGTGCAGCCGCTGCGTGCCGATTTCGTGGCGCAGCGCGGCGAGACGAAGACGCCGGTAAAGAGCCCCTATGGCTTCCCCAACCAGCACTACAACAGCCTCACCTGCTGGGGCATCGACAGCAAGGGGGAGATCAAGAATGTCTACGTTTAAACGGCTCGCGGCCGGCCTGTTCTTCACCCTGGCGATCGGCGCGCCGGCGTCGGTCGCCGGAGAGTCTCCGCGGCTCGGCAAGCCGATCTCGGAAGCCGACGTCAAGGCCTGGGACATCAGCATCCTGCCGGACGGCAGCAATCTGCCGCCCGGCAGCGGCACGCCGGCGCAGGGAGCCAAGCTGTTCGTCGACAAGGGCTGCGTCGCCTGTCACGGAGAAGGCGGCAAGGGCGGCATCGCCAACCGGCTGATCGGCGCCCCGTCGCTGGTCGAGGGCGGGATTTCCGCTCCCAAGACGATCGCCAATTTCTGGGGCCAGCCGACCACGCTGTTCGACGAGATCCGCCGCGCCATGCCGTGGCCGACGCCGCGGACCTTGAGCGACGACGAAGTTTATGCGCTCTGCGCCTATCTGTTCTCGATCAACAAGCTCATCGGCGAGAACGACGAGATGAACGCGCAGACGCTGCCGAAGGTGAAGATGCCGAACCGCGACAACTTCATCATCCGATTCCCGGACCGGATCTGAGGCCGGTTCGGCCGATCGTCTGGTGCGGGAGTTCGAGAGAAAATAGCGGTCGGAGCGTGACGCATTCCGCGCCGCGGCGGTGTTCATGATGGGGGAGGATCGCGACGGAGGCGAAGCATGACGACAAGCTTTGTGGTGAACGGCAAGGCGCAGCGGTCCGAGGCGCCGGCCCATACCCCGCTCCTGTGGGTCATCCGCGAGGAACTCAAGCTCACCGGAACCAAATACGGCTGCGGCACCGGGCTCTGCGGCGCGTGCATGGTGCATGTCGAGGGCAAGCGCGCCTTCTCGTGCCAGACGCAGATCTCGGAGGTCGCCGGCAAGTCGGTGACCACCATCGAGGGCCTGTCGCCCGATTCCTCCCATCCGCTGCAGAAGGCGTGGCTCGCCGAAAGCGTGCCGCAGTGCGGCTACTGCCAGTCGGGCCAGATCATGAGCGCGGCCGATCTCCTCAGGGCGAAACCGAAGCCGACGCGCGAGGAAATCGTCGAGCACATGAGCACAAACATCTGTCGCTGCGGCACGTATCCGCGGATCGTGCGCGCCATCGAGCGCGCCGCACGGGAGGCCTGAGCCATGAACACGCACATCGATCTTGCGCGGATGGAGCCATCCCTGTCGCGCCGCCAGTTCATGGTGGGCGCCGCCGGACTGACCTTCGCGATCGCCTTGGGCGGGAGCGAGGCGGCGGGTGCGGCCGTTCCGGCCGCCGACGTGGCCGGAAAATCCATCTCGCCGTGGGCGAGCATCGCGCCCGACGGCACGATCTCGGTGATGTCGCCGGCAACCGAGATGGGGCAGGGCTCGATGACCTCCCTGCCGCTGATCTTCGCCGAGGAACTCGACGCCGACTGGGCGAAGGTGCGGGTCATCCCGGCGCCGCCGGTCGAGAAGATCTTCGGCAACCCCGGCTTCGGCGGCATGATGTACACCGCCGGGTCGAACGCGGTGACAAGCTACTACAAGCCGCTGCGCACCTTCGGGGCGCAGGTCCGCCGCGTGCTGCTCGACAATGCGGCGCGCAAGCTCGACGTCCCGGTCGCCGAGCTCACGACCGAATCCGGTGTCGTCGTGCACGCCAAATCGGGCCGCCGACTCACCTACGGGGACATCGCCGCCTTCGCGGAGGTGCCGGCGAAGGCGCCGGAGATCAAACCGGAAGACCTGAAGAAGCCGGGCGACTTCCGGCTGATCGGCAGGAGCACGCTGCGCGTCGAACTGCCGAACAAGGTCAACGGCTCGGCCCGCTACAGCATCGACGTGCAACTGCCCGGAATGATCTACGGCGCGGTGCTGCGCGCGCCGGTCGAAGGCAGCGCACCCGAGAGTTTCGACGAGGGCAAGGCGAGAGCCATCCCCGGCATCATCGACGTGGTGAGGCTCCCATACGGGGTCGGCGTGCTGGCGTCGGCCCCCTATCCGGCATTCGAGGCCAAGGAGGCGATCGCCCGCACGGTGAAATGGTCGCGCACGGGCACGGCCTGGGGCTTCGACAGCGATGCGGGGCTTGCGCAGTTCGCCAAGGACGCGCGCGACCTCGACGGTCCGGCGACCGACTGGTTCAAGCAGGGCGACGCCGCGGGCGAGCTGCAGAAGGCCGCCACCGTCATCGAAGCCGAATACCGCTGCGACTACGCCTATCACGCGCAGATGGAGCCGCTGAACGCGGTGGCGTCGATCGCGCCCGACGGTGCTTCGGCCGAGATCTGGTGCGGCACGCAGAGCCAGACGATGGCGGTCGAGGCGGTCGCCAAGGTGCTCGGCATCCCGCGCGAGAAGGTCAAGCTCAATTACCTGCTGCTCGGTGGCGGCTTCGGCCGGCGCGGCCACCGCGACGAGGAGTTCATCGTCGACGCGGTGCGCATGGCACAGGCGGCGAAACGTCCGGTGAAGGTGCTGTGGCAGCGCGAGGACGACGTCCGCAACGGGCGCTTCCGTCCGATCACCGCGCACTACCTGCGCGCCGGCCTAGACGCCTCGGGCAGGCTCGTCGCCTGGCACCAGCGCATCGCCGGCGACCGGGTGACGCCCTACCAGGACCCGGTGCGCTATGGGGCCTCGGGCAAGAAGGACTTCATCCTGATGCGCGGCGTCGAGCTGCAAAGCTACGACATCCCGCATCAATATTGCGCGCAGCTCTATCGCGACACCGGCGTGCGCACCTCGTCGCTGCGCGGCATCGGCTTTACCGCCAACAAGTACGTGACCGAGGCCTTCCTCGACGAGATTGCCCTCAAGCGCGGGATCGACCCGGTGCAATTCCGCCTCGAGCTCCTCAAGAACACGCCACGCGGCCGCAAGGTCGTCGAGACGGTTGCCCGGATGGCGGACTGGGGCAGGAAGCGCGACGGACGTGGGCTCGGGTTCGCGTTCATCGACTATTCCAACACGCTGGTCGGCGGCGTCGCGGAAGTGTCGGTGGACAGGGCAAGCGGCAAGATCCGCGTGCACAACTTCTGGTGCGCGCTGGATTGCGGCACCGAGGTGCAGCCCGACAACATCCTGGCGCAGACCGAGAGCAGCATCGTGTACGGGCTGGGGATGGCACTCAGCGAGCGCATCTCCATCAAGGACGGCGCGGTCGAGCAGTCGAACTTCTACGACTACCTGGTGCCGCGGATGAACGACGTCCCGGAGATCCGCATCGAGCTTCTTCCGACCGACAATCATCCGACGGGCGTCGGGCAGATGGCGACGCCGCTGGTCGCGCCGGCGATCTCGAACGCCGTCGCGCAGCTCACTGGCGTGCGCCTGCGCGAGACGCCGATGACGCCGGAACGCGTCAAGAAGGCGCTCGGCTGAGCCGGACCATACGTATCAAGAGCCGCGCACGGGCGGGAGTGCGCCGCCCGTGCCGCTCCGGTGGAGCGCAATCGGCGCGGGCGGCGGCGACTCACGGACTTGGCGGGCACGCTTTGCGTAACGTCATGCGGCGTTCGGGTGGGGGATCGGCCCGCCCGCGTTCGCGATGCTGTGGATAACATCGGCGGTAACTCGGCCGCGCACAGCGCCATTCCGCCCGTCCGGTTTCCCGAGGTCTCGTCCGTTGCGGACGTTCAATGTTCGGCCCGTGCCAATTGTCGACATGCGGAGGCCGCAAATTTGCCCATTTTTGGCAAGTGTCGGGCGCGCTTATTCTGGAGAACGGCGTGTAATTGCTTGGGGCGATGGCGTCGTCGTTGGCGCAATACATGACTCGATCGTGCGATCACGTCGCGCAATGCAATCGCCTGCTTGGCGGGCGCAACAAACAGCCACGTGACATGGTTGTCGGGCGTGCGCGCCGACCAGCTCTCGGCGCGAACATCGCGCGTGTCTCGTGGGCGTGCCGCAACCCCAAGTTTTTCTCCGGACAAACTCGGCGTTTTCTTTTCGGGTCTCGACGGTAAAATCGCCGCGCATCCACGTTGGCGGGACAAGCGAATGAGACGCCGCAAACCCCGCTGCCAGAGGAAGGCTTGGAGTCGCGTCTGTAACTGGGGCTCGGTTGCATCCGTGCGTTACCTGCTGATCGTCGTTCTCTCGTTCCTGACCGTCGCCGGCGCGGACGCCGCGGTGATCCGCGTCAAGCCGCTCGGCGTGGGAGAGGTGCTGGTCCTCGTGAAGGGGGACCTCGAACTCAGCGACATCGACGAATTCCGCTCCCGGGTTTCGGCCGTCCCCAAGGCGACGGTCGCCTTCGAGAGCGACGGCGGAAGCCTGATCGCCGGCATTCGCATCGGCACGCTGATCCGCCTCAAGAACCTCGTGACCGTGGTTCCCGATGGCGCCCAGTGCGCGTCGGCATGCGCCATCGCCTGGTTGGGCGGAAGCCGCCGTTACGTCGGCGCCGGCGCCAAGGTGGGTTTCCACTCCGCCTACATTCTCGAAGGAGGGCGCGCGGCCGAGAGCGGCCCGGGCAACGCCGTGCTCGGCGCCTACCTCAACCAGCTCGGGCTCCCGGAAGAGGCGATCGTCTACATCACCCAAGCCGCGCCGAGCTCGATGATCTGGCTCAACACGCGCGACGCCGCCCAACATGGCATCGACGTTTCGCTGCTGCCGCACTCCGGCGTGCAGCAGACCGTCAACCTCGAGGAGACGCTGGTCGAGGAACGGCCGCAGAATGCGCTGCAGCGCCGGGCGGCCGATTTCGTCGAAGCGCTCGCCGCGCGATGGTCCGAGCCGAATGCGCGAGCGCTCGACGCGCTCGGTGATCTCTACGCCGACCCGGTCGTCTACTACGGCAAGGCGACGTCGCGGCAGTGGATCCTGTACGACAAGCGCCATTTTGCCCAGCGCTGGCCGCAGCGCCGGTACAAGATCCGCCCCGGTTCGATGTCGACGACCTGTATCGACAAGACCCAGATGTGCCGCGTCAAGGGCACGCTCGACTGGGAGTTCGCCAATGGGACGATGCCGACGGCCGCCTCCGCCTCGCACGGCGTCGCCTCGTTCGATTATTCGATCGACTTCTCGGCCAGCACTCCGAAGATCACCGCCGAGAACAGCTCGTTCAACTGGCGGAAGAAACCGCCGCCGCCGCCGAATTCACTGGTCGCCGTGCAGCAGAGCCTGCAGAACCTGGTGGCTCAGATCGTACAGCTGCGGCCGTTCCAGAAGACCACGCCGAAGTCGCAGCATCCGCACCAGAGCCAGGCTCAGCAGGCTCGGCGCTGAACACCCGGCCGCGTCAACTCGGACGAGCGCTAGCGTGGCGGCAGCAGCGAATAGTAGAGCACGATCTCCTCGATCTCGCGGTCCGTGAGTTCGCGGGCGACCGCCTTCATCTCCGGATGCTTGCGCTTGCCTGTCCGGAAAGCGGTCAGCTGATTGTAGAGATAGATCCCGCTCTGTCCGGCAAGGCGCGGCGTCTCGACGTTGCCCGCATCGCCGTCCGACCCGTGACATTCGGCGCAGACGCGCACGATCGCGGGCGCCTGCGCCGATTGCGCGGCGGCGTGGCGCGCGCCGGGCATGAGGAGCGCGAATCCCAGCAACAGCCGAAACGTGACGGTGAGCGGCAATTTCCCGTACATCGTCGTGCCCTTCGTCAGACTGGCGCGGCGGGCTTTGCCAGTTCGGCGAGGTCCGGCTCACCGCAACGCGCGAGGATCGCGGCGCGCGCGCGATCGCGAAGCCGAAGCAGCGAGCCGAAGTCCGTTCCGGCGGGAGCGATCGGTTCGGCGAACTGCACCTCCACGGGCGTCCGGCGTGGAAACCACTGGTCCGCGCGCAGCATCGAGCGGGTGCCGCGCAGCACGCCGGGAACGACCGGCAGGCCGGCGTCGGAGGCGACCTTGAAGGCGCCCAGATAGAAGTTGGTGAGCCCGGCACGGCGGGTGAAAGTCCCTTCTGGGAAAAACACGAGCAACCCGCCCCGCCGTGCGATCTCGGTGACCAGCGCGGCGCCGGCCAGGCTTCCGGTGACGTCGTATCGCTCGAGGAACGCCACCCCCAACCGCCGCAGGAACGGCCCTGCGACGAACTGGGCGGCCAATTCCTTTTTCGCGGCGAACACGGGCGTGCCCGGCAGCACTGCGGCGAGGATCAACCCGTCCGCATAGCTGGCGTGATTGACCGTGAGCACCGCGTTGCCGCGGGCGACATGTTCGAGGCCGGCGACCCTCACCGGCACCCGCAGCGCCGCGAGCGCCGCCCGCGCCAGCGTCCGCACGGCGGCCCATCGCCAGGCAAGGCGCGGCAGGATCATCACGCAGATCCAGGCCAACGTGCCGATGAGGGCGATCACCAGCCACCACCAGCCCGCGTACAGCGTGGCGCCCCCGGCGCGCAGCAGACGTCGCGCCTGCGGGACGAGCCCGGCGAGAAAGAGGCGCCCCATCTGCCAGGACACCGCGTGTTGCGGCACGCCGATGCGGTTTCCGAGATAGAGCTCCCTTGCGGCGCCGCGGCGGATCTTTCCGCTCGAGGTCTTCGGCACGCCCTGCGGCGGCGCGAGGACGATTTCGTCCGGCGGCGCGCCGATCACCGCGCTCGCCACCTCCCGTGCGCGCGCCTTCAGGACGGTGCGGCGCTCGGCATCGGTCTCCGCCGTTTCGGCGAGGACGATCGTGCGTTCTGTGCCGGAGGAGGGGTCCGTGACGCCGAACACGGCGACGCCGTTCTTGATGAAGCCCGGCAGTTCTCCGACCGCCTCCTCGATCTCCTGCGGATAGATGTGCTGGCCGGCGCGAATGATGATGTCCTTGACCCGCCCGGTGACGTAGATCTCGCCGCCCGCCATGTAGGCCTGATCGCCGCTGTCGAGCCAGCCGTCGTGGAACAGCTCGCGCGTCTTCGCCTCGTTGCGGAAGTAGCCGGCCGTCGCCGCCGGGCCGCGGAATTCCAGCCGCCCCTCATGTCGCTCCTCGGCCTCGCGTCCGGTCGCGTCGACGATGCGGACCTCGTTGCCGGGCAGCGGCTGTCCGCACGAGACGATTTCGAGTGCATGCGGATCGTTGGTCGCGGCGGGTTCGGCCACGCCGCGCCGGGTGAGGGCCTCGCGATCGACGCGGTCGACGAGCGGCACGCGCCCGAGCGGAGGAAAGGTGAGGCCGACGGTGTTCTCCGCCAGCCCGTAGGCGGGCGCCATCGCTCCGGGCCTGAACCCGTAGGCGGAAAAGCGCGCGAGGAAGCGGCGCAGCGTCGGCACGCTGACCGGTTCGGCGCCGTTCGCCACCATGCGCAGGGAGCTGAGGTCGAGGCCGGCGATGTCTTCGTCGGCGATCTTGCTGAGGCAAAGCTCGAACGCGAAGTTCGGCGCGGCGGACAATGTTCCGCGATGACGGTGGACCGTCCACAGCCACGTCTCGGGCCGGCGCAGGAAGCTCAGCGGCGACATGATGTAGAGCGATGCCGCGAAATAGAGACAGCCAAACCAGGCGCCGACCAGTCCGAGATCGTGATAGAGCGGCAGCCAGCTCACGAATACGTCGGACGACTTCGCCCCCATGGCGATGCCGATCGCCCGGATGTTGGCCAGCAGATTGGCATGGCTGAGCACGACGCCCTTCGGGTCGCCGGTGCTTCCGGACGTGTACTGGATGAATGCGGTCGTGCTTGCGTCGATGTTCGCCGGCAGTCGCGCGGCAGGCGAACCTGCCGAAAGGCTGGCGACGCTTTCGACCAGTTCCAGGCTGTCGACCTCCCCGCGCAGGAAGGTCCCGAGCGTGAGCGCCTGTGGGACCGTAATGAGGCAGCGCGCGCCGGCGTTGCGCAGGATGCCTGCCTGGCGGCGCATGTGCTCTTCGAGCTGCGTCAGGCGCGCCGGCGGATAGATCGGCACCGGAACCGCTCCGGCGTAGAGCGCCGCAAAGAACGACACGAAAAAATCGACGCTCGTCGGCAGCATCAGGGCGACGCGATCGCCCGGAACGACGTCGCGCGCGATCAGGGCGGCCGCGAGGCGCCGGGCCGCCCGGGCAAGCTCGCCGTACGTGAGCGTGGCGAGCACGGTGG
Organism: uncultured Hyphomicrobiales bacterium; assembly: GCA_964538565.1. Taxonomy (GTDB): domain Bacteria; phylum Pseudomonadota; class Alphaproteobacteria; order Rhizobiales; family Xanthobacteraceae; genus CAYVBN01. Next base: position 16,579 of record CAZIGW010000088.1, read on the forward strand.
TTTCGTCCTCGAGCAAGGTGGCATGAATGCGGCCGGGATGCTGCGCCACGTGCCACTCGAGCACGTCGATGAGAGTCTTCGCCTCGATCGGCGCCTCGACCTGGGGAAGGGTGGGCGCCGCCGGCGCGTGCGCGCGGTCCGCGCGCAGGCGGGGCGCGGATTGTTCGAGCGCGGCGACGAGATCGCCGACGGTGTCCGCCTCGGCCAGTGTTTGCGGCGGCAGCCGGACCCGAAAGACCTGTTCGATGCGCAGGATCAATTCGGTTCGCCCGAGGCTGTCGATGCCGAGATCGCGGTCGATCCGGCTCTCCGGCGTGACCGGGATGCTCGCGCCGCGCTCGGCGTGAACCTCGCGCAGGAAGTCGCGCACGAGGCCGAGCAGCTCTTCGCCGCGTGCCGGCTCGCGCTGCGGTTCTCGGACGGCGCCGGGCGCCTCGGGACTGGTCATGCGATGGCGATCATGTGGCCGCCCGCGTCCGCCTTTGACGTCTTCAAGACGACACGGCGCAGCGGGCGGCGATTTCCTCATGCGCCCTTGGGCGCGGCGGCGACGACGCCCCGTTCACGGGCACGGGTGACGAAGGCCGTCGTATCCGAGATACGTCATGCTTCCCGGATCGTACGAGCGGAACCGCCGCATGCAGTACGCGATCCCGGCGTCGTAGGCCGGATAGGGCCGATAGTACGGATATGCGTCGTAGTCGTAGTACCCGTAGTACGGATAGTTCCGCCGGGCCTGGGACGCGATGATCCCGCCGATGATCGCTCCGGCAATTCCGGCCGCGACCGCGGCGCCGGCGCGCCTTGAACGATAACGGATGTTGGTGGCGGGAAATGCGGAATCAAGTTGCGATGCCACTGCCGCGCCGCCCGTCGCCGGGCCCAGAGGCGCGGCAAGAACCGGGGCGTCCGGCAGCACGAGCGCGGCACAGACGACGGCCGCGAGAGCCGGTCTTCCTCGAGACAGCAACATGGTCCTCTCCTCTGCAAATCGACGTGCCAAAGCCGTCATAGCGTTACTATTGCTTGGTGAAGCTCAGCGCCGCCCTGGCAACGGCGCGATTGAAATCGAGGAATTGCGCAGCCAGGACCTGGCTCTGTTTCTGAACGAAGTCCATCTGCAGCCGCAGCGCCGCCGAGGGATCCGGGGCCGACACGATCCGGTGCGAGTAGTCGAAGAACGTCGTCACGTTGCGGGTGGCGAGCGCCAGCGCCTTGCGCGTCAGAAACCGCGCGTTGGCATGCGCGGCATTCAGGTCGCTATCCATCGCGTCGAGGACCTGTTGCTCGGCTTCGAGGAGGTTGTGGGAGAACGCATCCGCGTCATCGATGGCGAATTCCGCGGCTTCGCGGACGCCGGGCGGGATCGCGAATGCCGGCTTGCTCTCGGTCTTCTTGGCCATGGACGTCTCCTCGCCGCGGGAACGATGGACCCGTTCGCCCGAACCTCGATCCGCCTTGCGCGCGCGCTTCTGTGTTGACCGTCTCCAGATGAAGAATAGTGCGCGCGCTCCGCGCGTCTTTGATTTCGCTCAAGCGTGGAGCGCGGGCTGTCGTCGTGCAGGAATCCCGCAGGGGTGATGCCGCAGCTTCCGGCGCGACGAATGTGCTCTTGGCGCGCGCGGGATCAGGATCTGAGGCGATGGAGCCACGCGTGGCGCTCCAGCTCGGCCATCCTCTCGCGAAAGGCGACTTCTTCCCGGGAGAGCTCTGACGCCTTGCGCAGGGTCTTCATCAGCGCGCGCAGGAGATCGGCGCGGCTGACGATGCCGACGAGCTGCCCTTCGCGCAATACGGGAAGACGCTTGATCTTGTGCCGGTCCATGAGGCGGACGACCTCGAGCAGAGGGGTGTCCTCGGCGACCGTCAGGGGATCGCGCGTCATCACTTCGCCGATCTTCAGGGCGCAGTGGGCGGCGAGCTTTTCGAGGCGAGTGGGCTCCGCACCGAGCAGTTCGATCCAGCGCGGGCGCTCGGCCTTCGTTCCATCACCCGGCGGCCGCAGGAAATCGCGTTCGGTGACGATGCCGGCCAGACGACCCTGATCGTCGAGCACCGGAAGCCCGCTGATATGGTTCTTCCGCATCAGTTCGCCGGCCTCGAGAACCGAGGAATCGATCCTCGTCGACACCGCCGGACTGGTCATGACATCTCTGACTTTCATCGGCCTGTCCCCAGACGGGATTTGCTTCGTTCCATCGTGGCGCCGTTTCGCCGGCCTTGGCTGCGCTCCGGATTGCGGGCGATCACATGATCGCGGCCGTCGGCTTCTTGTCGGCAAGCTGGGCGGGTTCGGATGACGCACGCGGGCTCTGGAACATGACGAGCTCCCAGTCGGTTCCGACGTCGTCGGACCGCAGGATGTAGATGTTTCCGTCGTCGCCCTGAAGCTTGAAGTAGCGATAGTTCGGGCCATCCCACTGATCGATGTTCTCGATGATGCCCACCTCGCGGCTGTCGAAGCGCAGCCGCCGCGGGGTTTCCACGCCGTGGTGACCGGCATAGCTGTCGACGCGAATATGCACCTTTTGATCCTCTCGGATGCGTGGGCGCCGGTGGAGCCGGAGGGCGGCCGTGGCCCGTCGCGGTCATGGGTTACATCGCGGACCGGGCCGACGTAATTGATCGGCGTCAATTCGATCGGAATTCGAACGGCTTAGTGCGATGCCTGCATCGGCGGCCGGAGGGAACGGCAGCGGCGGGCGAAACACCCGCGCGGGTTGGTCCGCCCGACAGCGGTGGCCAGTCACCCGCGACCGCCCCGCCGCTTGAAATATTGCACCGCCCGCTCGTGCTGCTCGGCGGCGGCGCGGGTCCCGAATGTACCGAGGTTCCGGCGCCTGCCGGTCTTTGGGTTCTTCTTTCGCGAGTAGAGCCGGTACTGGCCGGATTTGAGCTTGCGGATCAATGGCCGCCTCCAGAGATTGATATGAAGAGTGTCCGCGCAGCGCGGCCGCCGACGGGCCCAGGCGGGCTTCAGGGTCACACGTCATGCGCCGTTGCGAGTTGATAATTCTCAAACGGGTTGGCCGGTTGCGCAGCCACAATCGACGGCAAACCGACATGGAGCGGAGCGATGAGCGCGACCGGACTCGAAAGCATCGATCACACCGTCCAGCTCACTCATATCTGGATCAACGAGCTCGACGCCATTCTGGGATGGGACAACAGGGCACGCAGCTATCGTCTGCTCAGAAGCGTGCTGCAGACGCTGCGCGACTGGTTGCCGCCGAACGAGGCGGCCGATCTCGGGGCGCAACTGCCGAGCCTGCTGCGCGGCGTCTACTACGAACACTGGCGACCGGCGGCGGTTCCGGTCAAGAACCGGGACAAGGCGGCATTCTTCGCCCGGGTCGATCGGGCGTTCGCGACCGATCCGCTCGAGGACACCGCCGATTCGATCTCGCGCGTGTTCGAGTTCCTGTCGCAGAAGATCAGCGCCGGGGAGGTCGAGGACGTGCGTCATGCTCTTCCCGGCGAGTTGCGCGCGCTGTGGTCGCGGACCGTCGGCGTTGCGTGAGACGCGTCGAGGTTCAGGCCTGCGGAAAGCGGGCCGCGGCGGCCGTGTCGCTCGCGCGGCGGATTGAGATGCCATGATGCCGGCCGGCCCCCTTTGTCTGTTCGCCCTCGAGGCGACCGCCGATCTCGGCAAAGCTGTGGCGACGGCATACGGGCAGTCCCTGTCGGCGCACGAGGAGCGGGAGTTCGAAGACGGCGAGCACAAGGCGCGTCCGCTCGACCCGGTCGGCAATGCGGACGTCTATGTGGTGCAGAGCCTGCATGGCGGGCCCTCGCAGAGCGCGAACGACAAGCTCTGCCGGTTGCTGTTCTTCATCGGCGCGCTGAAGGATGCGGGCGCCGCGCGGGTCACCGCGGTGGTGCCGTATCTGTGTTACGCCCGCAAGGACCGGCGCACCAAGCCGAACGACCCGGTGGCGACGCGTTATGTCGCGGGCCTGTTCGAATCGGTCGGGACCGACGCGGTGGTGACGCTCGAGGTGCACAACCCTGCGGCCTTCGAGAATGCTTTCCGCTGTCGGACCGTGAGCCTGACCGCGACCCCGCTGTTCGTGCACTACGCCCAGTCACTGGATGACGAGAATCTCTGCGTCGTTTCGCCCGATGCCGGCGGATCGAAGCGGGCGGAGCTCCTTCGCCAGGCGCTCGAGGCGGTGCGCGGTCGCCCGGTCGCAAGCGCCTTCGCCGAGAAGCATCGCAGCGGCGGCGTGGTCTCCGGCGAGCTCTTCGTCGGCGACGTGAAGGACACGACGGCGCTCGTGGTGGACGATCTCATCAGCAGCGGCCACACGCTGCTGCGGGCGGCGCGCGCGGCGCGCGAGCGGGGCGCCCGGCGCGTCATCGCGCTGGTGGCGCATGGCCTGTTCATGCCGGGCGCGGCCGAGGTGCTGGCCGACGCGGCGATCGACACGGTCGTCATCACGGATTCGGTCCCGCCGTTCCGGCTCGCCGGGATTCCGGCGGCCCGCAAGGTCGAGGTGATTCCCTGCGCGCCGCTTCTCGCCGAGACGATTGCGCGACTGCACGAGGGCCGCGCGCTCACCGAGCTCTTCGTATTCTGAGCGAGCGTTCGAGCGCGAGCGCATCGACCCGCGCCAAGGCCAGGTAGGTGCGCGCGAGCCGCGGCCATTTCTCCGGCGTCCGCGGCTCGGGCCCGAGCAGGTGGGCGATGGCGAGGCGTGCGCGTAATGTCGCACGGTGGCAGCGGTAGAAGCGGAACAGCTCGGCGGATATGTGGTCGCGCAGCCCGCGTGCCACGCGCCTGCGGAGGTATTCGCCGGCCCAGCCGCCGTCGAGGCGCGCGCATTCGAGGTGCAGAAATGCCAGCTCGTCGAACGGATCGACGGCGCGCAATTGTGCGTTGAATTCGAGGCAGTCGATGATCTTAACGGGATCGCCGAGCCAGATGTGCTCGGGGCGAAGGTCGCCGTGACCGTCGACGATGCGGCGCGCCTCGACCCGGCGGGCGAGCAGGCCCGCCCGGTCGTCGAGGAACCGTCGCTGCGCCGCATCGATCTGTTGCACCAGGCCGGCGGGAAGGCGCAGTCGGTGATCGAGCAGGACGCGCTTGTTGTAAGCGAGGCTGAGGCGCCAGTCCGCGAGGTACCGCGCCGGCGAGACGAACACCGGGGTGGCGCGGCGATAGAACTGGACGAGCGTCACGGCCAGGCGGTCGAGTTGCCACGGATGCAATCGATTGTCGGCGAGCGTGCGGTCGAGCATGTTGCGCTCGTCGAGGCGGCGCATGACGACGAGCCAGTCGACGACGGGACCCTGGCCACCGATCGACAGACCGTCGGCGGACAGGGTCAACGGGGCGACATCCAGGTAGACGCCGGGGGCGAGGCGCCGGTTCAGTCTCAACTCTGCGCGACAGGCCGCCTCGCGCCGGGCCAGCGTCGAGAAATCGAGATAGGGGAAACGTACCGGCTTCTTGAGCTTGTAGACGCGGTCGCCGGCGAGAAACACCCAGGACATGTGCGTCTCACGCAGGAGCACATCGCCGACCGGGCCCGGATAGGCATGCGGCGAGTTCAGAAAGGCAACCTTGTCATCCGGCGTCACGGGGCGACCCGACGCCGGCATGTGGTGTTCGAGGGGTCGCTGCACCGATTGCTCCCGCTCTCCCGCGAGAGCCTAAGGCAAGGCGGGCCGCTGCGGTTGACGCCGATCAAAACGCGATCGCGGGGCTTCGGCATACTCGTCCGCCGACAGCCAGAAGGAGGAGCCGGCCATGACCTCCGCTTCCGTCCGCACCGGCAGGTCGCCCGGGCTCTCGATCCGCGAGGTCTCGATTCCGCCGGTCGGCCTTGCCGGCACGCTGCGCGTTCCGGAAGGGGCCGGTGCCCTCGTCGTGTTCGTGCATGGCAGCGGATCGAGCCGCTCCAGCCCGCGAAACATGGCGGTTGCCGAGCATCTGAACGGGTGCGGCATGGCAACGCTGCTGTTCGACCTGTTGACCGAGGAGGAAGAAACCCATCGCGCCAACGTCTTCGACATCGAGCTGCTGGCGCAGCGGCTCGCCGATGCGGTTCGCTGGATCGACCGCGAGCCGGCGTTGCGCCGCCTGCCGCTCGGATTGTTCGGTGCGAGCACCGGAGCGGCGGCGGCGCTGGTCGCCGCGGCCGCGCTGGGCTCGCGCATCGGGGCGATCGTTTCGCGCGGCGGCCGTCCGGATCTGGCCGGTGTCGCGCTCGACAACATCCGCATCCCGACGCTGCTCATCGTCGGCGGCGCCGACGACGCGGTGATCGGCCTCAACACGGGAGCCTTCGAGCGCCTGCGCGGCATCAAGGCGCTGGAGATCGTTCCCGGCGCCAGCCACATCTTTCCAGAACCGGGCGCGCTCGAATCGGTGATGCGGCACGCGGCGCATTGGTTCGCCCGCCATCTCGTTTCGTCGAAGTCGTCACGAGGCTGAACCCGGAGCATCACGATGCCGTTCCAGAATCGCACCGATGCGGGCCGGAGGCTCGCGCAGGCGCTGGCCGAGTACAAGGGCAGGAACGCGGTGGTGCTCGCGCTCCCGCGCGGCGGGGTGCCCGTCGCGGCGGAGGTTGCCGGCACGCTTGGCGCTCCGCTCGATCTCGTGCTCGTGCGCAAGATCGGCGTGCCGTATCAGCCGGAGCTCGCCGCCGGCGCCGTGGTCGACGGGGCGACGCCGACGGTGGTGCGCAACGACAGCATCATCCGCCTTGCCGGCGTCAGCCAGGCCGAT
>CAZIGW010000089.1:0-81719 GCA_964538565.1 uncultured Hyphomicrobiales bacterium
CGAACTGGATATCCCGTGGCTCAACTCTAGCCGCCCGGCGTCGCCGTCCCTTGATGCGTGTCAAAACGGCCGGTGAAACGCGGAATCGCACACAGGACGAATGAACGCGGCGCGTTCCGACCGGCCTGGCGACAGGCAGACGCTGGAGACAGTGCGGGTACAGCCGGAGGAGGATTGATGCCGGTCAAACGCAAGGCGGGGGATGCGCGTTAATGGTGTCGAGACCGCCATGGGTCGATGCCGACACGACGAGATCGGCATTCACGCACTGGAAAGTCTCGAGGCCGCGATGAGCAAGCAAGTTGGCAGTCCCCCGCCTGTCGAACCTCAGGCCCGCCTGCTTCCCTTTCCACAATCGCGAACGACCGTCGTGCGTGCGCGCACACGCGGGCGCCGGTGGATGCTCGGCGGCCTCGTTCTTCTCCTGCTGCTCGGCGCCGCCGGCTTCGGCCTGTGGTATGCGCGCAGTGCGCCGAACGTGCGCTACACGAGTGCGCCGGTGACGCGCGGGACCGTCGCGCGCACGGTCGTCGCGACCGGAACGGTCAACCCGGTGTTGACCATCATCGTCGGGACCTACGTGTCCGGCGTGATCCAGCAACTGAGTTGCGACTACAACACGGAGGTTAAGCGTGGCCAGGTCTGCGCCAAGATCGATCCGCGTCCCTACCAGACCGTGGTCGACCAGAGTCGTGCGAATCTCGAAGTCGCAAAGGCGCAACTCGAAAAGGACAACGCGAACCTCGCCTACGCCAAGGTGAACTTCGACCGGACCCAGCGATTGGCCAAGACCAACGCCATCGCGCAGGATGTCGCCGATCTCGCCAGGAACGCCTACAATCAGGCCAAGGCGCAGATCGCGCTCGACCAGGCGACCATCGACCAGCGTCAGGCGCAGCTCGAGGCCGCGGAGGTCAATCTCGGCTACACCGACATCGTGTCACCGGTGGACGGCACGGTCGTCTCGCGCAACGTGACCATGGGACAGACCGTGGCGGCAAGCTTCCAGACGCCGACGCTGTTCCTCATCGCCACCGACCTGACCAAAATGCAGGTCGACACCAACGTCAGCGAAAGCGACATCGGCGGGATCAAGGTCGGCGACAAGGCCTCCTTCACGGTCGATGCCTTTCCAAAACGAACGTTCAACGGCTCGGTGAGCCAGGTTCGGCAATCGCCGCAGACCGTACAGAACGTCGTGACGTTCGACGTGGTCGTCAGCGTCGACAATGAAGACCTCGCGCTCAAGCCCGGAATGACGGCTTCGACGCGCATCGTCGTCGGCGAGCGCGACGACGTCGTCCGCGTCCCGAACCAGGCCCTGCGCTACGTGCCGGGCGGGCTGGCCGGCGCGATGGCCGGGGTGGGCACCCCCGGGACTCAACCGGAGCAACCGCGGGTGTGGATCCTGCGCGACGGAGAACCGACCGCGGTTGCGGTCACGACCGGGCTCGACGACGACAACTACACGGAGATCCTCGAGGGAGACCTGAAGGAAGGCGACCGGGTCGTCGTCGGAGAACGGCGCGACACGTCAGACGCGGGCGGGCGCACGAACCTGCCGCGGCTGCGGTTCTGACGCAGCGAACAGGGCCGCCATGCCGGAGCCCGTGATCAAGATCGAGCATGTCTCGCGCACCTATCACGTCGGAGAGGTCGACGTGCACGCGCTGCGCGATGTCAGCCTGTCCGTCGATCGTGGGGAATTCGTCGCCATCATGGGCGCCTCCGGGTCGGGAAAATCGACCCTGATGGCGATCCTCGGCTGTCTCGACCGCCCTTCGGGCGGCCGGTACGTCTTCGAGGGGGTCGACGTCGCCCAGCTCGACGAGCCGGAGCTCGCGCGCATCCGCAGCGAACGCCTCGGCTTCGTGTTTCAAAGCTTCAATCTTTTGGCGCGTACGAGCGCGATCGAGAACGTGGCGCTGCCGCTGTTCTACGCGGCCGGCGGCGCGGAACGCGGCGCCTCCCGGCTCGAACGGGCGCGCGCGGCGCTGAAGCGCCTCGGCCTGTCCGAGCGCGAGCGCAATACGCCGGGACAGCTGTCCGGGGGGCAACAGCAGCGCGTCGCCATCGCGCGGGCGCTGATCAATGCGCCGAGCCTGCTGCTCGCGGACGAGCCGACCGGAAATCTCGATTCGCGCACCTCGCATGAAATCATGGAGACGCTGGTCTCGCTCAACCGCGAGCAGGGCGTCACCATCATCGTTGTCACGCATGAAGCCGACATCGCCGCCTATGCGGACCGTGTCGTCACCATGCGCGACGGCCAGATCGTCTCGGACGAGCGCAGGCGGGTCCCCGTCAAGGCGCCGCGCGCGGCCGTGCCGGTCGTCCATTCGCCGCCGCTGCAGCCGCAGGAAGCCGCGCCGTCCTCGGGCCCGGCGGCAGCCTGGGCTTTCGGCGTCATGATCATGATGGCAGCGGTGCAGGCGATGGGGCGAAACAAGATGCGGGCGGGCCTCACCACGCTCGGCATTTTCATCGGCGTCGCCGCGCTGATCGCCATGGTGGCGGTCGGGCAGGGCGCCAACGAGGCGGTCCGCAAGCAGATCGAGGGCCTGGGGACCAACCTCGTGGTGGTGCTGCCCGGCGCCAGGCTCGCCGGCGGCGTGCGTGCCGGGTTCGGCAGCGCCTCGACGCTCACGGTGACGGATGCGCAGTCGATCCGGCGCGAGGCGCCCGCCGTCGGGGCAATCAGCTATCTGATCCGCCAGAGCGGACAGGTGCAATACGCCAACCAGAACTGGACCACGCCGATCCAGGGGGGCAGCGCCAACTACCCGCCGATGACCAACTGGCGGATCGCCGCCGGACGCGCCATCACGCAACAGGACATCCGGGAATCCGCGCTGGTCGCGGTGCTCGGCCAGACCGTCTATCGTCAGCTTTTCGGCGGCTCGCAGAATCCCATCGGCGCGTTCGTTCAGGTCAAGGGCGTCCCGCTGCGCGTCGTCGGGCTGCTGGCGTCGAAGGGGCAAACCGCCTTCGGCATGGATCAGGACGACCTGGTCATGATCCCGTTCAGCACCGCCGAGCGCAAGGTTCTGGGCGTGGCCGCTCCGAGCCAGCAGCAGACGGTGCTCAACTGGATCTACCCTAATCCGCCCAATCCCTACGGGCTGCAGCCGCGGCTGATCGGCTACGTCAACCAGATCTATGTTCAGGCGGTCGACCAGACGGAAGTCCAGCCCGCCATCAACCAGGTCACCGAAATTCTCACCCGGCGGCATCGAATCGGCCCCGGCGCAACCGCCGATTTCTCCGTCCGCAACCTCAGCCAGATCGCCGAGACCGCGGAGGGCAGCAGCCGCATCATGGCTCTTCTGCTCGCCGCCGTGGCTTCGATCTCTCTGGTCGTCGGCGGCATCGGCATCATGAACATCCTGCTTGTCTCGGTGACGGAGCGCACCCGCGAAATCGGCCTGCGCATGGCGATCGGCGCGCGCCGGCTCCAGGTGCTGCTGCAGTTTCTGGCCGAGGCGGTGTTTCTCAGCGCCGCCGGCGGCATCGCCGGGATCATCATGGGGGCGGCGTTCTCGAAGCTCGTCTCTTGGCTCGCGGGATGGCCGGCACCGATTTCCCCGGCCGCAATCGTCGGCGGATTCCTGTTTTCGGCCGCCGTCGGGATTTTCTTCGGCTACTACCCGGCCCGCAAGGCGGCGAGCCTCGATCCGATCGAGGCGCTGCGCTACGAGTGATTGCAGTCCCGACGCGACCGGCGCGCGTCGATCAGCGCGTCGAGGCAATCACGTCATCGGCCGGCGTATAGGGCAGGTTCAGGGCGTCCGCCACCGCCTTGCAGGTGAGACGGCCAGCGTGCACGTTCAGCCCGGCCTTGAGGTGCGGGTCCGTCGCGAGGGCCTTCCGCCAGCCGAAATCGGCGATGGCGAGAACGAACGGCAGGGTGACGTTGTTGAGCGCGAAGGTCGACGTGCGGGCGACCGCGCCCGGCATGTTGGCCACGCAATAGTGCACGACGTCGTTGACCACGTAGGTCGGATGCGAGTGCGTGGTCGGCCGGGATGTCTCGGCGCAGCCGCCCTGGTCGATGGCGACATCGACGATGACGGTGCCGGGCTTCATCGCCCGAACGGTCTCCGCGGTGATGAGCTTCGGCGCCTTGGCGCCCGGGATGAGCGCGGTGGCGATGATGAGATCGGCCCGGCGGCACAAGGTCTCGACGGTGTCGCGCGTGGAAAAGACGGTGCGGACGCGGTTTTCGAACTTGTCGGCGATGCGGCGGAGCGCCTCCGGGTTGCGGTCGACGACCGTGACCTCGGCGCCCATGCCGACGGCAATCAGAGCCGCGTTCGCGCCCACGTAGCCGCCGCCGAGAATGAGGACATCCGCTGGCGGGACGCCGGGAACGCCGCCCATCAGGATGCTGCGCCCGCCATTCTCTTTTTCAAGACAGTGTGCGCCGACCTGCGGGGCCATCCGGCCGGCGACTTCCGACATCGGCACCAGAAGCGGCAACGTACCGTGGGCGCTCGTCACGGTTTCGTAGGCGATCGCGGTGACGCCGGAGGCCATGAGGTCCTCTGCCTGCGCCCGATCGGGCGCGAGATGCAGATACGTGAAGAGGATCTGTCCGCGTTTGAAATTCCGCCGCTCCTCCGGTAGCGGCTCCTTGACCTTGACGATGAGTTCGGCGCGCCCGAAAACCTGGCCCGCATCGGCGACGATCTCGGCGCCGGCCGCCTGGTAGCTCGAATCCGGAAGACCCGCGCCGACGCCGGCGCCTTGCTCGACGATGACCGTATGTCCCTTGAGCGTAAGCTCGCGCACCGCCGAAGGGACGAGCCCGACGCGATACTCGTTGTCCTTGATCTCCTTGGGTACGCCGACGAACATCGAACTCTCCGGAATCCTCATTGGCGGGCGCGACGCGAGGGGGCGTGAACGTGGCGGCGGCGTGAGGCGCCGGGGGGCTGCGACACGCCTTTTCGCTACGACGTCATCATCCTACATGGTCCCGAGTTCTGAACGACAGCGGGCGGAAACAGTTGCGTCGCGGAGCGTTGATTTGTGTCAACTCGGATCCGGGGCGGTCGCCCATGGTTCAGATCGTTCAGAAGCGTCGCTCCGGGTGAACCTCTGGCGAAGGGGAGTCCCATGCCCTATCGAACGAACGCCGAACTGCCTGCGTCGGTCGGGCGGCATCTTCCGCCCCACGCGCAGGACATCTATCGGGAAGCCTTCAACCATGCCTACGCCGATCACGCCGGCGATCCGCGGCAGGAGGAAGCCGCGCACCGGATCGCCTGGGCCGCGGTCAAGCGGTCCTACGTGAAGGTCGACGGGGAATTGATTTCCAAGGCGGAGGCGCGGCCCCGCTAACCCTGACTTGACGCGGCGACGGCACGACGAGGCGAGGTCCGCAGCACGCGTGAGGGCGGCCTGTTCGGTCGCACCGCATTGTGGTCAAAGCTGTCGAATCGCAGAAAAGTCGAACGGAACATTGGGCGGGTTTTCCCCGATGCGAATGGTCGTGTCGTTGACGAAATGATAGGGCGGGACGGGCAGGTTGTAGGGAGCCGGAACGTTTTGAAACACCCGCCCGGCGAGGTCGTATTTCGAGCCGTGGCATGGACAGAAGTAACCGCCGGGCCAGTTGGGCGCCGGGCTGGTCGGATTGGGCTGTGGATCGAACAATGGGATGCAGCCGAGATGCGTACAGATCCCCACGAGCACGCCGAATTCGGGCTTGGCCGAGCGGTGCCAGTTGCGGGCGTACGGGGGCTGCTGGAGTTGCGCCGAGTCCGGGTCCGCCAGTTGCGAGCGCAACTGGGCGCTCTCGAGGGTTCTGAGGATCTCGGGCGTGCGGTGGACGACGAAGACGGGCCGGTCGCGCCAGCGGACGACGACCTGCTGACCCGGTTCGACCTTCCCGAGATCGAGATCGACCGGTCCGCCCGCCGCGAGCGTGGAGGCGTCCGGATTCATCTGGTCGACCAGCTGGACGAGCGTCGCGGCCGCCCCGATGGCGCCCACCGTGGCCGTCGCGATGTAGAGAAAGTCGCGGCGCGTCGGCGCGGGACCCGGTGATTCATCCGACGACGTGAAAGACACGAGGTTCTCGATGCAATGAACGTACGTTGATGGAACGCCCCTCGCCGGGATAGGTTTCTCCGTGCGACGCACGCGCCGCACCCGTGACCGAACGGCCCGTCGCGGCGCCCGCGCGGCATACGGCCTTTCTGCAGGCCGTCGCAGTTCCGGCGAGGAACCAAAAGGCTTTGCTTTCGTCGTCCTGGCGTCGCGCCGGCGGTTTGCCGGGCGGAACGTGTCGCGTCCATGCGACATCGCGTCCGGACGCAAATGCGCGAGGCTCCCATGTCGCTCGATCAAATGCATTACCTGCCGCTGCCCCCGGCGTTCTTCTCCATCCTGGTCGGCCTGTTCGTCATTCTTCTCGTGCTTATCCAGCTCGGGGCCCTGCGTTATGCCTATATGCGGCTCGGGGTGAGCTCCGGCGTGGCGCTGCTGCTGCTCTGCGGCTCGCTGTTCGGCAGCTATTTCAACATTCCGGTGGCGGAGCTGCCCGACCAGCGGGTGTTGTCCGGCCAGGAGATCGATTTCTTCGGGATGCGCTATGTCGTGCCCGTCGTCGTGCACTGGCCCGGCACGCTCATCGCCGTGAACGTCGGCGGCGCCGTCATTCCGACTCTCATGTCGATCTATCTGCTGATCAAGAACGAGCTCTGGATCCAGGGGGCGATCGCGGTCGCGGGCGTCGCGGCGGTCTGCCATTGGCTCGCCTATCCGGTGCCGGGCATCGGCATCGCGGTTCCGGTGTTCGTTCCCGCGGTCGCGACCGCGGTCATCGCGTTGCTTCTGTCCCGGCAATACGCGGCGCCGCTCGCCTACATCTCGGGCAGTCTCGGCACTCTCATCGGGGCCGATCTTCTCAACTTCGATCACATCCGGGGGCTCGGCGCGCCGGTCGCGTCGATCGGCGGCGCCGGGACCTTCGACGGCATCTTCATCACCGGGATTCTGGCGGTGTTGCTCGCCAGCATATCGACGCCGTGGAACACGCCGAAACAGGGTACGGGGGCCGCCTAGGGCGACCGATGTTGTTGCCGAGGCGCTGGCGCGTGCTCCGGCGAGGTGAAATAAGCTAGCCCGTCGCGCGCCCGGTCGAGGAATGCGAGCGCGATCCGCAAAACCGGTTTCCACTTTCGCGGATCGCGCTCTAACGCGGCGCGACCACCGTGCAGAGCAGCGTTTCGACGCGGCCGTTTCCCCAGAGCGGGAGAACGAGGCGCGCATAGCCCGCGTCTCCGCCGCGTCCGGGTGTGGGCGGGCGGCGATGATAGGACGGAGCACGGCGTCTGACGGTGACGAGGCATTGCTCGGTGAGCTCGTCGAGCGGCGGTCGCAGCGTGATCTCGTCGGTGAACTTTCCCTCGAGCGCGCTGCCGTAGTTCCTGGTCAACTGCTGGCCCGCGATGTTGATCCGGAAACGCAGCGGATTCTCGAAGACCTCCAGCAACAGCGCATCGCCGGCGAGGTCCGACAATGACGAAAGATTGACGTCGTCGGAAAACGGCATCTGCGCCTCGCCGCGCTTGAGACCGTCCCAGTAGGTGCGGACGCGCAGGAGGTCCGGCTCGAGCGCCTCGGGAAGCAAATATTTGTCTGGCCTGCTCGCGTTGGAGTTGGGCATGGAGCTCACGGGGCCTTTCCTGTCTGTCCGTCTCGGCAGAAGGTTAGCCGTGGGTTTCCGCCGTGTCACGCGCCGCCTCGCCGGCACGCTCCATGCTCTTTGCCTCGGCCGCATGGACCGCGGCGAGGGTGCGCAGAAGGCTGCCCGGATTGACGCTGATCGAGTCGATGCCGATCTCCGCGAGGAATTGGGCGATCTCCGGATGGTTGGCAGGCGCCTCGCCGCAGATGCCGATATGGCGGCCGTTGCGCTTGGCGCCGGCGACGGCGAGCCGCAGCATCTCCAGCATGCCGGGATCGCGCTCGTCGAAGTCGAATGCGACGATTTCGGAATCGCGGTCGACACCGAGCGTGAGCTGGGTGAGGTCGTTGGAGCCGATCGAAAAGCCGTCGAACAGTCGCGCAAAGGCGTCGATCTGGATGACGTTGTTCGGGATCTCGCACATGACGTAGATCTCGAGTCCGTCCCGACCCTGCTTGAGACCGTTTTCCGCGAGCGCCTCGATGACGCGGCGCGCCTCGTCGATCCGGCGACAGAACGGCACCATGATCCGGACATTCTCGAGCCCCATCGCGCCGCGCACGCGGGCGAGCGCCGCGCATTCGAGCGCGAAGCCCGCCGCATAGGCCGGATGCGCATAGCGCGCGGCACCGCGGAAGCCGAGCATCGGATTGGCCTCGACCGGTTCGAAATCGCGGCCGCCGATCAGGCTCGCGTATTCGTTGGTCTTGAAATCCGACAACCGCACGATGACCGGCTTCGGGTAGAAGGCGGCCGCGATGGTGCCGACACCCTCGGCGAGGCGTTCGATGAAGAAGTCGGCCGGCCGTGCGTAGTGGCGCGTCAGCTGCTGGATCTCGGCGCGATCGCGCGCGGACGTGAGCCGGTCCGGGACCGCAAGCGCCATCGGGTGGATGCCGATGTACTCGCTGATGATGAATTCCATCCGGGCGAGGCCGACGCCGTCGTTCGGCAGCATGGCGCTGTGGAAGGCGAGGTCCGGGTTGCCCAGATTCAGCATGATCCTGGTGCGCGGCCGCGGGATGTCGGCAATGGCGACGCGGTCGACCGTGAACGGCAGTCGGCCCGCGTAGACGCGGCCGGTGTCGCCCTGCGCGCATGAAACGGTGACCTCAGCCCCGGTCTTGAGCGCCGCTGTCGCCTTAGCGGCGCCGACGACGGCCGGAATGCCGAGTTCGCGCGCCACGATGGCGGCGTGGCAGGTTCGTCCGCCGCTGTCGGTGACGATGGCGGCGGCGGTCTTCATCACCGGCTCCCAGTCCGGGCTCGTCACCGGCGCGACCAGAACCTCGCCCGGCCGGAACGCGGCGAGATCGCGTGGCTTGGTGATGATGCGTGTCCGGCCCGCCGCGATCTTGTCGCCGACCGCGTGGCCGCTGAGCAGCACCGTTCCTTCGCGTTCGAGCGTGTAGGTTTCGACCGTGCCGGCCGTCTTGCGCGAGGCGACCGTCTCCGGCCGGGCCTGAACGATGAACAATTCGCCGTCCGGACCGTCCTTGGCCCATTCGATGTCCATCGGCATGGGGTGGCCGGCCTTGCGGGAATAGTGATCCTCGATGTTGATCGCGTAGCGGGCAAGTCGAAGCACGTCCGCGTCGTCGATGCAGAAGCGTTCGCGGTCCGCCTTCGGGGTGGGGACATTACGCGTCGTCCGCCCCGAGTCCTGGGCGGGGACCATGCGCATCTGCTTGCGGCCGAGCGAGCGCGACAGGATGGCGCGGCGGCCGATACGGAACGTCGGCTTGTGAACGTAGAACTCGTCCGGATCGACCGTGCCCTGGACGACGTTCTCGCCGAACCCGTAGCTGCCGGTGATGAAGACGACGTCGCGGAATCCCGATTCGGTGTCGAGCGTGAAGATGACGCCGCTTGCCGCGAGATCGGATCGGACCATCTTCATCACGCCCACCGACAGGGAGACCTTGAAATGATCGAAGCCGTTGTCGATGCGGTACGAGATCGCGCGCGCGGTGAAAATCGAGGCGAAGCATTTGCGGCAGGCTTCGATCAGGGTCTCGGCGCCGCAGATGTTGAGGAAGCTCTCGTGCTGGCCGGCGAAGCTCGCGCTCGGCAGATCCTCGGCGGTGGCCGAACTGCGTGCCGCCACCGCGACGTTCCGGCCGTATTCGCGTTCGAGCTGGCGATAGGCGGTCGAAACCTCCTCTCGCAGCTGCGGCGTGTCGGTGGCCGCATAGACGATCGCGCGGGCCGCCGTCGCCTTCCTGGCGAGGACCTTGACCTGCTGCTTGTCGAGGCCGTCGAGCAGTCGGTGAAGCTTCGGCCAGGCGCCGGCCGCCTCCAGCGCGTCCCGATAGGCCTGCGCGGTGAGAACGAATCCGTTCGGCACTTTGACCCCGGACGTCCAAAGCGCGGAATAGAGCTCCCCGAGCGAGGCGTTCTTGCCGCCCACGCTGGGGACGTCATCCAGGCCTATGTCTCTGAACCAGCGGACGTAGCGGGCGGCCATCGGAGCATCGTCGGGTGGTGGCACGGGCGCAATCCCTTGCATGGTGAACGATTCCCAGCGCCGGTGCACGCCGCGCGGTCCCGCCACGGTCCGAATGTTGGCCCGGCCGTGATGCGGTGTTTTGACTTTGCTCAAGTGCCAGCGGGAAAAGTTTTGCTTTTGTAGCGCGAGGGTTAGCGGCCGTCGGAACGGCCACGGAGCACGCCCGGGGGTGAACGAAAGATGCCGTTGCAGAATGGCTCGGGCATGCCCCAGCGACGCCTCCTGTCCCGGTTTTGCCGGAGCGCGGCGTGCTTCTGGGCCGGCCGCTCGGCCTGGCTCGCCTGGTCGCTGACGGTCTCGCTGATCGTCGTCGTGCTTCTGCAACTGTGGACGCAGTACCGGTTGAACCTCTGGAACCGGGATTTCTTCGACGCGCTCGGACGCCGGGACGGAGCGGCGTTGTGGTCGCAATCCCTCCTGTTCCTGCCGTTGATGGCCTTGAGTGTCGCGCTTGCCGCCATCTCGGTGTGGGGCCGCATGACGACCCAGCGCAAGTGGCGCGAAATTCTCACCTCCCATCTTCTCTCGTACTGGCTGGACAAGGGCCGCTACTGCCGGCTCGACTACATGCGGGCCGGAACCCAGAATCCCGAATACCGGATCGCCGAGGATGCGCGCATCGCGACCGACCTGCCGCTCGACCTCGGCCTCGGCCTCCTGTCGTCGCTCCTGATGGCGGTCACGTTCGTGGAGGTTCTCTGGTCCGTCGGCGGCGACTTCACGGTTCCGCTGCTCGGCCGGCCGGTGACGATTCCCGGATACCTCGTGGTGAGCGTGATCCTCTACTCGATCGTGTTCACGGGCGCGATGATGCTGATCGGTCGCGCCCTCAAGGACGTCATCCAGGAGAAGAATCAGGCCGAGGCCGAACTGCGCGCGGCGGCGAACCGGCTGCGTGAATCGGGCGAGGGGGCGCCCTCGATCGACAGCGCGCCGGCGGAACGCGTCGCCGTCTGGGCGACCTTGCACGTCGCGCTCGAACGCTGGCGCGAACTGTGCTGGCAACTCGTCGGCACCACGCTGGTCTCGCAGGGAAACCTGCTGCTTGCGCCGGTCGTCGCCTGGGCGCTCTGCGCGCCGAAATATCTTGCCGGCACGATGTCTCTCGGCGAGCTGACGCAGGCGGCCGCCGCCTTCGTCATCGTGCAGGGCGCGTTCAACTGGCTGATCGACAATTTCCAGCGGCTTGCGGACTGGATTTCTTCCGTGAACCGTGTCGCGACCCTGCTGTACGCGCTCGACGAGCTCGACGTGGCCGACCATGCCGCGGCGCCGGCCGGTGGCGGTCGTGTCAAAGAGGCTCTGCCGCTACGGTAGGATAGAGACGGTCGATATCCTCGCATCGGGCCAGGCCCGTCCCGGCGCTCAGCAGCGCCGCGGAGCCGGCCGCAACGCCCAACCGAAAAGCATCGACGACGGTGCGGCCGGCTGCAAGGCCGTGCACCATGGCGCCGAGAAAACTGTCGCCGGCCCCGACGGCGCTGACCGGCGTGACCGGAAGCGGCGGCGCCCGCCAGACACCCTCGCGTGTCGCGAGCAGCGCCCCGAGATGGCCGAGCGTCAGGGCGACGACCTCGGTGTGGCCGGATGCGATCACCTGGCGGGCCGCCTCGGCCCAGTCCGACTCGCCACGCAGCGGCCGGCCGACGAATTCGCCGAGCTCGCGCAGGTTGGGCTTGATCAGATAGACGCCTTCCTTGAGCGCCGCCGCGAGAGCCGGCCCTGAGGTGTCGAGCGCCATCCGGGCGCCCCATGCGTCGGCGATGCGACGGATGCGCGCGTAGAAATCCTCCGGCAACCCCGGCGCCAGGCTGCCGCTGGCGACGAGCCATCGCGGGCCCGGTCCGCAGGCAGCGAGCGTTTCCAGACAGGCCTGCCATTCGCTCCCGGTGAGGTGCGGCCCCGGCAGGACGAAGCGATATTGCTGCCCGGTGTCGGTCTCCGTGACGGTGAAGTCCTCGCGCGTTTCCTCCGCGAGCTCCGACGTGCGGCTCGCGATGCCCTCTCGCGCCATCAATCGGCGCAGCACTTCTCCCGTGGCGCCTCCGGCCGGATAGACGGCGGCGACGCTGCCGCCCAGCCGGTGCACGACGCGCGCCACATTGACGCCGCCGCCGCCGGGATCGCGCAGCTGTGCCGAGCAGCGCAACTTGCGGGTCGGGACGACGCGATCGACCGAGGTCGCGACGTCGATCGCCGGATTTGCGGTGAACGTGATGATGTCAGGCGCGTGCCCGGTCGAATGGTCCGCCATGAGCCGTCAGTCTCGGGCCGTCCGGGGAGCCGTGGGCGCGCCCGCGAACGCGCGTTCGGCAAGGCAACGCAGGCCGAGGAATGCGGGATCCGGATGCAGGATCACCGATGTCGGGATGGCGTCGACGTAGGGCTGAAATCGTCCCTTGGCGGCGAAGCGCGCGCGAAATTCGGAGCGCTCCAGATGCGCCACGATCTGCGGCACGATTCCGCCGGCGAGATAGACGCCGCCGCGGGCGCGGAACACGAGGGCGAGATCACCCGCCACCGTGCCGAGGAAGGCGCAAAACGCGTCGAGCGCCGCCCGGCTGGTCGGGCACGTGCCGTCGAGCGCCGCTGCGGTGATTCCCGACGCGCGGCGGACCGGCGCTTCCTGCCCCAGCGAAGCGATCGCTTCGTAGAGGTTTTCGAGCCCGGGGCCGGACAGGGCCCGTTCGGCCGATACGTGCCCGAACTTTTGCCGCAAGCACGCGATGATCGCATCCTCGCGCGGCGAGGAGCCCGGCAGGTCGGCGTGCCCGCCCTCGGTCGGGACGACGATGTGATTGCCGCCGTAAGGAACGAGCGCGGCGATCCCGAGACCGGTTCCCGGGCCGAGCACCACCATCGGGGCATCCGCCAAGGCTGTCCCGCCGCCGATCTGGCGCACGTCCGCTGCGGTCAGTTTCGGCAGCGACCAGGCGGTCGCCTCGAAATCGTTGAGAAGCCGAACCTCTGCGAAGCCGAACCGGGCGGCGAGCGTCGTCGCGTCGACGTGCCAACGGCTGTTGGTGATCTCGCAACGCCCGCCCTCGACCGGGCCGGCTACGCCGAACACCGCCGCATCCACCGGAAGACGGTTCGATTGCGTGGCAAGAAAAGCGGCAGTCACGGAATCAAGATCGCGGTGGGCCGCGACGGCGAAATGCTCGATGGGCCCGAGTGTGTCTCCGTCCAGTAGCGCGAACCGCGCATTCGTGCCGCCGATATCGCCGAGTAGGACGCGGCGGCGGGCAACCGGACCGGGCGCTGCGGGACGGGGCTTGGATGGGCGTGCGGTCATTGCGGCGACGGACCCTGCTTGATCACGTCGGCGTACCAATGGAAAGACGCCTTCGGGGTGCGGCGTTGCGTCGGATAGTCGACATACACCAGACCAAACCGTGGACCATAGCCGGCATTCCATTCGAAATTGTCGAGCAACGACCAGACAAAATACCCGCGCACGTCGGCCCCCGCCAGGATCGCTTCGCGCATCGCGCCGATATAGGACCTGAGGTAATCGATGCGCTGCCCATCGACGATCTCGCCGGCCTCGTTCGGCTTGTCCGAGGCCCCCATGCCGTTCTCCAGCACGTAGATGGGCAGGCCGTAGCGCCGGTCGAGCGCCAGCAGCGTGTCGCGGAACGCCTCCGGCTGGATCGGCCAGCCGACGCCGGTCCGCGCCAGGTTCGCGGGCGGATCACTCGTCGAAAATCCCATCGCCGAGGAGGGGTCCCACTTCGCGTAGATCGGCGAGTAATGATTGAGCCCGAACCAGTCGACCGGCCGGCAGATGCGCGCGAGGTCGCCGGGCCGCACGTAGGGCGCGATCGCATCCGCCAGCAGGGTCGGGTAGGCGGCGCGGAGCTGCGGCTCGGGCATGGCGCCGTTCCAGTAGGCATCGATCAGGTCGGCCGCGCCCTGGTCGGCGGGTGTCGCCGCAAGGCACGGCTGACGATTGTGAACCGCGCCGATCGACGCGCCCGGCACCAGGTCGCGCACGACATCCACGGCGGCGCCATGCGCAAGGTTGACGTGGTGGATCGCCGGCAGGAGGGCGGATTGGTCGGCGATCCCCGGCGCGTGCCAGCCGAAACCGTAGCCGAACAGGGTGAACAGGCTCGGTTCGTTGAAGGTCGCGAAGCGTCTCACCCGGTCGCCGTAGCGGCGCGCGACGAGCGCCGCGTAATCGGCGAACCAGCCGGCGCAGTCGCGACTGATCCAGCCGCCGCGGTCCTCGAGCGCCTGCGGCAGGTCCCAGTGGTAGAGGCAGAGCCACGGCTCGATCCCGGCCGCCAGCAAGGCGTCGATGAGGCGATCATAGAACGCGAGGCCTGCTTCGTTCGCAGCGCCGCGACCGGCGGGGAGCACGCGTGGCCAGGCGACGGAAAACCGGTAGGCCGAGATCCCGAGACCGCGCATCAACGCGATGTCGTCGGGGTAACGATGGTAGTGGTCGCAGGCGACGTCGCCGGTGTCGCCGTTCGCAACCCGGCCCGCCTGCCGGCTGAAGGTGTCCCAGATGCTGGCGCCCCGCCCGTCCTCGCGCGTCGCACCCTCGATCTGGTAGCTCGACGTCGAGACTCCCCAGAGGAAGTCCCCGGTGGCGTTCGATCTCTCGGTCATCCCGGGACCCCGTCGTTGGCAGCTGCGGTCGGCGAGCGCAAATCAGATGCAACGCCTGATGTACGGACGATTGATTTCCCACAACTCGTCAAGAAGTTTCGCGGCAGCGGTGGTGGAATTCACCACCGGATCGATCAGCAAGGCCTGAAGCGCCAATTCCTTCGAGGCGTGCACGGCCGCCTCGACCGCCAATTGTTGTACGCCAGCCTGCACCGATAGCAACTTGGCGATCGGGTCGGGCAGGGGCCCCGAGCGAGACCGGATGCACGCCGGCGGCGTCGGCCAGCACCGGAACCTCGACCGCGAGGTCGTCCGGAAGGTTGGGGATTGCGCCCTGGTTGTAGACGACGCCGGATTCGACGAAAGTCTTTTTGTTGTGCAGCACGCCGGTGATGACCGTGACGGCGCGCTCGCCGGAGGGCCGCAGCCAGTCGCCCGGAGGGGGCCTTGTCCCGGCAACGACGTCGTCGAGCACTTTTGCGAATTTCACCCGGTTGCGTTCGTCGTCGGCGAAATCGTAACCCTCCTCGCCGGCCTCCCAGCCGTACGGAACGTACTCCCCCATGTGGTCGTCGCTGCACGTCACCCAGTCGCCGAAGGCGCGAAACAGGCGGCGGCTGAGCGGCGCGAACGTCGGATCGTGGTCGCGCTCCTTGAGCTTCAGCAGGGGATAGAGATCCTTGCCGGTGTTGCGGTCGCGGATGTGCAGCAGCCATTGGAAATGGTTGAGGCCGGCGCCCCAGACGTCTACCTGATCCGAGGGCAGATCCATGATGTGCGCGACGTAGTCGCGGCCGCCGAAGATCCCCTCGCACAGGCCGACCGCCCGAACCCGGCTGTACTTGCCAAGCGCCAGGATGATGCGGCTCTCCGGGTTCGAAAGGTTGATCAGCAGCGCCTTGGGACACAGGCTTTCGATGTCGCGCGCGAAATCGAAGATCATCGGCAGCGTGCGCAAGGTGAAGAACAGGCCGCCGGGCCCGCCGTTCTCGCCCAGCGTCTGGCGGATCCCGTACTTTTTCGGAATCTCGAAATCGAGCTTCCAGTAGCGATTGCGATCGATGGCCGTCGCATTGATGACGAAGCCCGCGCCGTCGAGCGCATCGCGCCGGTCTGTCGTCTGCTCGATCGTCATCCCGGCTCCCTTCATCTCGTTCAGGAGTCCCGCCAGCCGCGCCATTGCGGCGAGCTTCTCGCTGTCGGTATCGACGAGCGTGAGCGTGCTGCCGGCCAGTTCGCCCGAGCAGAAGGCGTCGCGGAACAAGCTGAGCCCGAACGACATGCTGCCGGCACCGATGAAGGCGATCTTCGTCGTGTTCGTCATGGCAGCTCCAAAGCTTCCGCAGGACGTCGCGTCGGTCTCAGTGCGCGAACAGGCAACACATCGGGGCTGACGCCAACAGGCTGCGGGTCACGCCACCGAACATCCACTCGCCGAGCCGGCTGTGGCCATAGGCGCCGGCGACGACGAGGTCGGCGCCCTCGTCGATCGCGAGCCGGATCAGTTCGCCGGCGACGGATGTGCGCGGATGGACGAAGATCCTGGCGCCGACCACGACGTGATGCCGGAGCAGGTAGGCGGCGACGTCCTCGACGTGCTTTCGCGCCTCGAGTTCGTCGCCGCGGCCGCAGGCCTCGACGACAAGGATCTCCTTGGCGCGTTGCAGAAGTGGGAGCGCGTCGCGGACGGCGCGACGGGATTCGCGGGTGTCCTTCCAGGCCACCACCACGCGTTCGGCACGCAACGTGCCGATGTCGGGCGGCACGGTCAGGACCGGCCGCCCCGCTTTGAGCAGCAGGCGGCCCGGATCGAGCGATTCGTAGATGTCGTCCGAGGTGCGGTCGCGGCCGATGACAAGGAGATCGGCGATGCGCGCCTGGCGGGCGACGAAATCGGTCGGCGCCTCGAGCGAGGCGCGCCATTCGACCGGCCGGTTGCGGCTTCCAGCGGACGAACGAAACACACGCTCGCATTCGGCGAGGCGGCCGGAGACCTCCTGCAGCTCGACCTTCACGAGATCGCTTTCGACCATCGAGCCGCCCACCATGTCTCCGCTTTCGACGACCGGCGGCGGCGGCGCAATGGCGGCGACTCCGATCAACGTCCCGTCGAAGCGGTCGACCAGATCGACGGCGAGGTCGACGCGCGCCGCCGCTCCGGGCCCGGCATCGACGTGAACCATGAAGTTGGCGAAAGTCATGAGATGTTCCGGCTTCCCCGCGTGCGCGAGCAATACCCGTTCGGTGCCGAAACATAGCCGCGGGCCGCGAGGTTGGTATTGATCCCCATCAAGTTCTCGGCGGGGCGGACGCCGCCATCACCCAGATAATCGCGTCGCATCGACGCCGGGTGCCTGACGGCGACGGACGCTGTCGGAACACTTGATGCGTATCAAGGCGTGGGTCGCAACGGGCTGCTCTCTTGTGACCGACGAATGCGGCCGGAGTCGACTGATGCTTGGCGCCGAAAGCCATCCGGAAAGGCCCATCCGGTTCGATCCCGTCGTTCTGTACACGGTAGCGATCGGGATCGCGGTGGCCGCCTATCTGGTGATTGCCATCTGACGGGGCCGGCGATGGCCGATCCCGCCGAGGCGCCACCGCCGAATATCCCGCCCAGTGCGGCCGACCGCGAGCGCTCGCCCGACATGTTCTGGTTCTTCCCGCTCGAGACCTTGTTCGAGCGGGCGCAGAGCCGCGCCGCAGGGCTGACGGCGGCCGAGGCAGACCGCAGGCTTGCACTCGACGGGCCGAATTCGGTCGTCGATGTGCCGCGTCGCCGCCTCGTCGCCAAGATCGCGAAGCGCTTCGTCGAGCCACTGGTGGCGATCCTGCTCGCCGCCGCCGCGATCGCCGGGGCGACCGGCGATCTCGCCAGCTTTCTGATTGTCCTGCCGGTCATCGCCCTCTCGATTGTTCTCGACGTCGTGCAGGAGCATCGCGCCGAACTCGCCGCCGATGCGCTCAAACGCTCGGTCGCGGTCCATGCCGACGTGCGGCGCGACCGCCGTGTCGTCTCGATCCCGGTCGACCACGTGGTCGTGGGTGACGTGGTCGAACTGCGGGCCGGGGACCTCGTTCCGGCCGACGGCGTCGTGATCGAAAGCCGCAACGCCCACGTCAACGAGGCGCTGATGACGGGGGAGCCGTATCCGGTCGAAAAACGCGCCGGTGTCTGCACCGCGAACATGCCGGCCGACGCATTCAACGCGCTGTTCGCCGGCACGTCGATCGTGAGCGGAGAGGTCGCCATGCTGGTGCTGGCGACCGGTCCGGCAACGCGGTTCGGCGGGATCGCGGCCGCGCTGAGCGCGACCGAGCCGCCGAGCGCGTTCGAGCGCGGCATTCACCGGTTCGGTCTGCTGATCGTGCGCCTCACGATCTTCCTCACGCTGTTCGTGCTGCTGGTGCATCTCGCCTTCGGGCGCCCGGTGCTGGAATCGTTTCTTTTCGCCGTGGCGCTGGCCGTCGGCCTCACGCCCGAGCTTCTGCCGATGGTCATGACCGTGACGCTGTCGCGCGGCGCCCTGCGCATGGCCGGCAAGCGCGTCGTCGTGAAGCGGCTTGCGGCCATCCACGACCTCGGCGCCATGGACGTGCTTTGCACCGACAAGACCGGCACCTTGACGGAAGCGCGCATCTCGCTCGTCGGGCATCCGGGCGTCGACGGCCGCGACAACGAGCGCGTCATCCTGCTCGCCGGGATCAACAGCCGGTTCGAGAGCGGGATCCGCAGCCCGCTCGATCAGGCGATCATCCGGCATTGCGCCGATCGGGAATTTGCCGGTTGGGCCAGGGTCGACGAAATTCCGTTCGACTTCGATCGGCGCTGCGTCTCCGTTCTCGCCGATCACGCCGGCGAACGCCTGCTGGTGATCAAGGGCGCGCCCGAACCGATCCTGGCGCGGGCGAGCGCATACGAAGATGGCAACGGCGTCGCGCGGCCGCTCGATCCCGCGATGCGGGCGGAACTGGCGCGGATCGGGGAGGAACAATCGCAACTCGGAAACCGCCTGCTCGCGGTCGCCTGGAAGCGCATGCCGGCCGATTGCCACGAACTGCGGATCGAGGACGAGCGCGAGCTGGTGAGGGCGGCCATCTGCGTCTTAGTCGATCCCCCGAAAGCGAGCGCCGCGCCCGCGGTGGCGCGGCTTGCGGCGGCCGGTGTGCGGGTGAAGGTCGTGTCGGGGGATCACGACGCGGTCGTCCGGCATCTGGTGAAGGCGCTTGCGATCCCGGCGCGCGGGCTTCTGACCGGGGCACAGATCGCCAAGATGACGGAAGGGGCGCTTGCCGCACGCGTCGAGCACGTCGACCTGTTCGCGCGCGTGTCACCCGATCAGAAGACGCGGATCATCCGGGCGCTGCAGGCGCGCGGCCGAACCGTCGGCTTTATCGGCGACGGCGTCAACGATGCGCCGGCGATCCGCGCCGCCGAGGTCGGAATCTCGGTCGAGGGCGCGACCGACGTCGCGCGCAGCGCCGCCGATATGATCATGCTGTCACAGGATCTCGGCGTGCTGGCGGACGGCGTGGAAGAGGGGCGGCGGACCTTCGCGAACATCCTGAAGTACGTCCGCATGGGCACGAGCTCGAACTTCGGCAACATGCTGTCGATGGCGCTGGCCTCGCTGATTCTGCCGTTCCTGCCGCTGCTGCCCGTGCAGATCCTGCTCAACAACCTGCTCTACGACCTCTCCGAGATCGGGATTCCCTTCGACAGGGTCGATCGCGACGATCTCGCGCGTCCGCGCGGGTGGGACATGGCGGGCATCCTGCGTTTCACGCTGGTGATGGGGGCGCTGTCGTCGCTGTTCGATGTGACCACGTTCGCGGTCCTGTGGCGGGTGTTCCACGCCGACCCCGAACTGTTCCGCACGGCGTGGTTCGTCGAGTCGACCGCGAGCCAGATCCTGGTGATCTTCGTCATTCGAACCCAGGCCGCCGTGTGGAAGAGCCGGCCGGATCCGATGCTGGTGGCGACGTCGCTCAGCGCGCTCGCGGTCTCGCTGGCGACGGTGTTCTCGCCGCTTGGATCGACCTTCGGCCTCGTCGCCGTTCCGACGAGCATCGTGCTGGTGATCGTGGCGCTGGTCGCGGCCTACCTCGTGGTCGCGGAGATCGGCAAGAGGTGGGCGGTTCGAAGCGGGCCACGCTCACACGCCAAGCGGGTGGCGCGTCCGAGGGCGTTCGCGCAGGTGAGGGCGAGGCGCAAGCCCTGAGCCCGCGCATGGTCGCGCCGTTCGGGCGGGCACCCGCTCACGGCAAGCGTCACTTGACGCGGGTCCAGTGCTCGCCCGAGCACAGCATGAGCACGCACCCGTGCGCCCGCATCGTGGTGGCGTTCACCAGGATCAACTGGCCGTCATAGGTCTTGCCGTCGTCCGGATTGTAGAAGTGGCCGGTCCACTGATCGGGCGTGCCGCTCGGCCGCATGTCCGACGTGATGTGCAGGCCGATCAGCGGCCGCGATCGCAGGCGCGGATCGGGATTTTGCTCGTCGGTGACCGGCTTTCCGGTATTGTGATCCTTCGGATCCTTGATCCACACGATGCTCGCGCAGATCGCCTGGCCGCAGCGGGCGATGCTGACGCGCGCGTCTCCCTTCTCGGTGAGCCAGATGCCGGTCGGATCGCCGGCTTGCGCCGGGGCGGTCATCGGGGCGGCGAGCAGGAGGAGGGCGGTGCAAAGCCGTATCGGCCGAACGCGCATCGAGCGATCTCTCGTCGTGGGAATGGGATGTGCACGAACGTGCCTGGCGGATCTTTCACTCCTATGCGGCAGCGATGAGGCAATCCGCGGTTCTCCCCAAGCTTGAAGGGCAATCCATGCTTCCGTGGCAGGTATTGCTGTGCCGCTACGGCGCGACCCGATGGGAACTCCGGGGCCGGGAAGGTTCCATCCGGGAGCGGGAAGAGGCCCGCGAATGGCTCATGGCTGCCCTGCGGCCGCTGCCCAGTTCAGATCTGGCCTCGCGTCCGATTTTTGTTCGAGGCCGGAACGCGGCGGGGGGCGTGGCTGTTGGTCCGGGGCGTAACCGATCAGGAGGAAACGATGTCCAAATTCGCTCTGCGGGCAACGGGCGCCGCGGCGATCGCGGCTGCGACCATGATCGCAGCGTCCGCCCAGGCCGCAGGATTCGGTCCGGGGTCCGCGCTCGATTCCGCTGCCGATCGCGTGTCCGCGACGGAAAACGTGCAGTACATGTACCGCGGCCACAGGCATTGCTGGTATCCGGGCGGCTGGCATGGGCCCGGCTGGTACTGGTGCGGCTATGCCCACCGGCGCGGCATGGGCTGGGGCGGTCCGCGCGGCTGGCATGGTTGGCACGAGGGGCGCGCCTATCGCCACTCGTACACGACCGGCAGTGGGAACGTGCTGCATCGGACTGACCGCAACGCCATCAACAAGGCGATCCAGCGCGGTTCGACCACCGACCAGGGTGCCGCACCGCCTGTGCAGTAAGTCTCGGCCCGATCTGCCGGAACGCCTTCGTCCGGACCCCGCCGCGCCGCGCGCGGCGGGGTTTTGCTTTGCGCGGCCGAGACCGGCCTTTTTTCGTTCCGGCGTGAACCGGAGGCGATGCGACCGCGACTGATGGAGTGGACGCACGGCAATTCCGCCGAGGGGATGAAAGCCATGATGATGACCCAGCCGCCATCGGATTTCGCAACGTTCCTCGCCTCCGACCGGGTCCTGTTTCCGCGCACGGTATTTGCATCGCTTCTGCAGATGCTTGCCGCGCACCGGGAGGGCATTCGGACCGGCCGCAGTCTGGCCGCGCGCTACCATGCGCTGGCGCAGATGAGCCGCTCCGAACTGGCGAACCGCGGACTGACCCGTCAGGACATCTCCCGGGTCGTTGCCGCCGGACCCGCCGCCTGATCCGCGGGCCCTCATGGGGGCCCATTCATTCAGACTCAGAACGTGGTCCGCCCAGTGCCGCTTCGGCGTCGGGTCCCACGTCCATCGCCCGACGACAGGGCGCGCAGGTCGCGCCGCAGGCCCTCGACATCGGAATCCGGCAGAAGGCCTTCGACGGCCGAATGCGCCGTCCGCCACACCGGAACGGCGCGTGCCAGCAGGGCGCGTCCCTTCGGCGTCAGGCCCAGCAAGCGGCTGCGCCGATCGTCGGGATCGGGCGCGATCGTGACGAGGCCGCGCCGCTCCAGGGGCTTGAGCGCCGCCGTCAAGGTGGTGCGGTCCATGGCGAGCAACGTCGCCACCGCGCCAAGACGAGGCGGCTCCGGCCGGTTCAGCGACATCATCAAAGAAAACTGCCCGTTGGTGAGATCGAGCGGCCCCAACGCCTCGTCGAAGCGGCGCGCCAGCGCCCGGGCGGCACGCTGCACGTGCAGGCACAGGCAGCGGTCGCGGATGTGAAGCGTGGTCTCGATGGGAACCGCTGCGGCCTTTGACATGCCTTAGTTATGTTGATATCAACTTAATCTGTCAACCCGCACTCTCGGCGCAAGCGTCGGACGAAACGCAGGAGCATCGGATGGAGCGCAACCGGATCGTTTCGAGGGAAGAATGGCTCGTCGCCCGCAAGGCACTTCTTCTCAAGGAGAAGGAGGCGACGCGCCTGCGCGACAGGGTCAACGCCGAGCGGCTGGCATTGCCGTGGGTGAAGATCGAGAAGGACTATGCGTTCGACACGCCGGCCGGGAAGCGCACATTGGCCGACCTGTTCGACGGCCGCAGCCAGTTGATCGTCTATCATTTCATGCTCGGCCCCGGCTGGGCAGCCGGATGTCCGGGATGTTCATTCCTCGCCGATCACATCGACGGCGCCCTGGTCCATCTCAACAACCACGACGTCACCATGATCGCGGTCTCGCGCGCCCCGCTGAGCGAGATCGAGGCCTACCGACGGCGCATGGGGTGGGCGTTCCCGTGGTTCTCGTCCTACGGAAGCGACTTCAATTTTGACTTCCACGTGTCGTTCAGCAAGGAGGAGCTGGCGAAAGGCAAAGTCGAGTACAATTTCACCGTCGGCGACGTCACGCACCCGATGGAAGAGCTGCCGGGCCTCAGCGCGTTCTACAAGGATGAGGCCGGGAACGTCTTCCACACCTATTCGAGCTACGCGCGCGGCCCGGAGGAACTGATCGGGACATTGATGATTCTCGATCGCGCGCCGCTCGGCCGCAACGAGAAGACGGTCATGGATTGGGTCCGGCGGCACGACGAATACGAGCCGTCGTCGAAAACGCCGACGTGCTGCGCGTCCTGACGCGCTGGCGGCGAACGCGCGGGCGGGCCGTCCTGCGGTAGGAGTGTCCACGCTGGCCGGGTGGGTTGACCGCGGGAAATCTTCGGCGGTTCGACGCCCGGCCTTCGTTCGAGCTCTCCGGGTCCGGAAGAATCGAGGTAGGGAGGCCGGAAGAGACTTTGCCGTCGTCACGCAGGCGGTCAAGGCATTCGCTGCGCAAACAGCCAGGGCGACCGAAGGGATCGGCGACCGGATTGGCCGAACGCGACGGCGACGCGTACCTCGGTCGCTCCAATTGAGGAGAGTGGCGGGACAATCAGCCGAATTTCCGAGATTGCTTCCGATATTGCGGCACCCGTCGAACAGCAGGGCGTCGCCTCGCAGGACATTTCACGAAGCGCCCGGCAGGCATCGAACGGCACGAGACAGGTGGCGGCCAGCATCGCGGACGCGAGCCGCGGCACAGGAGAAACCGGCTCGGCGTCGGCGCAGCTCCTCGCGTCGGCGCAGGCAATGACGCGGGAGAGCAATCGGCTGAAGCTGGAACTCGACCGGTTCCTCGCGACCGCGCGTGTCGCGTGGCTACGCCTTCAGCAGCAGCCGAGAGATGAGTTGGCTGATTGCCGAAGCAAAGCTCGGCATTCCCGATGTAACTCACCAGCTGCCATGCGGACACGGGGCCACGGCCGGACCGGACTGGCCGCGGCGAAGGCCGTGGCTCCGGTCCGTAGCGGGCCGGTCCGGGATGGTACGGACCGAAGCGATCCGCCAAGGCACGTGATCGCACCCTCGTGTGTGCGCAGTTCGTCGAGACGTTCTTTTCGTCGCATGGGCGCATGCGGCTTTGTGACCGAAGCAGGGCGGGTCGGTTTTCGCGACACGCTGCATGAACGGCCGGTGCCAGGATGCCGCTGCCGGCGATCACGTGGCCGCCGGGAACGATCGGCCAGAATTTTGCATTGAAGACCTGACGCCGGCCAGCCTGCCGATTGAGCAAGGTCAAGCCGGCGCGGCCGATAGCGCTACGCAGATGATGGGGAGGAACGACACGCGTCTCGCAAGGTCATCGAGAGAGGCAGGCGATGAGCGGACGGATATTGCTGGTTCTTCTTCTCCTTTGCACACCGGCGATCGCCAGAGACAACGGCCAGTGGGCCAACGTGCCGACCAAGATCCGCAACTGGTTTCAAAATCTGATGCGCCCCGACGTACCGACGATGTCGTGCTGCGGAGAGGCCGACGCATACGAAGCGGATCGGTTCGAGGTCGAAGGCGACCACTACGTCGCCATCATCACCAATGGCAAAGGCATCATTCCCAACGGGACGCGCATTTCGGTGCCGAACAGCAAGATGAAATGGGACGACGGAAACCCCACCGGCCACGGAATCATTTTCCTCGGCGCGGGGCGGGAAGTGTACTGCTACGTCGCTCCGACCGGCGTGTGAGCGCCGAGAATTCCAACGGCCGCAATCGCGTAGACGTGCCGGCCGCCCGCCACGCGGGAAGCTCACGCGCTCTGTTTCGAAGCCTTCGTGATCTCTTCCTTGAGTCCAGGCCTGAAGCGGACCGGAAGGGGCTTGATGTCGCCGCGCCGGATGGCGTCCACGAGTTCGCGCTTGAGCACCTTGCCGTTCGGCGTGAGCGGCAGCGTGTCGAGACGGACGTAGAATTCCGGCATGTCGAAGCGCGAAAGCCCCGTCTCGTCGAGGTGAATCAGCAGTTCTTCCGGCGTCACCTCGTGTCCGGGCTTCAGCACCACGGCAAGACACGCCTTCTCGCCGAGACGCTCGTCCGCAACCGGGACGACGGCGGCGCCGGCGATCGCGGGATGACGCATCACGGGGGACTCGATGCGAGCCGGATAAATGTTGTGCCCGCCGCGGATGATCACGTCCTTCTTGCGGCCGGTGATCTGCAGGTAGCCGTCCGCGTCGACCCGGCCGAGGTCTCCGGTCATGAACCAGCCCGACTGGTTGAACGAGGATTCCGTCGCCTCCTGGTCGTCGAAATAGCCGAGCATGAGGCTCGCGCCGCGTCCGCCGATTTCGCCCACCTCGCCGACGGGAAGTTCGACGTTTGGATCCTCCCGTGACCAGATCTTGATCTCGTAGCCGTTGCACACGCGACCCGAGGTTTCGATCATCCGCGTCGGGCTGTCGTCGGGACGCGTGTAGTGGTGCGAGCCGGCCTCCGTCATGCCGTATCCGCTCTGCGGCACGACCCCGTGCTCGAGAAGCCCCGCCGCCACCACTGGCGCGACCGCCGCGCCGGAAATGCGGAACCCCTTGACGCGCCCGAGGCGTTTGAGCTTGCGCGCGCGCAGTTCGCCGAGCAGGTCGATGGCATGCGTCGGCACGCCGATCATGAACGTCGCGTCCACCTCGATGATGCGATCGACCAGGCTCTCGCTGCGCGGAAGATCGTGCACCACGAACTCGCCGCCCGATGAGAGCGTCATGATCAGCGCGCCGAAGCCGAGGTTGTGGCTGAGCGGGCTCAACGAGTAGAGCACCGTGTCGCCCTTGAGATCCCAGTCGTCGGACATGGCGCGGGCATTGGCGAGCAGCGTGTTGTCGCTGTGCATCACGCCCTTGGGAACGCCGGTCGTGCCGGACGTGAAAGCCAGATAGACGATCGGGTTGGGGTCCGTGCGCATCGTCCCCGGCCGCGCCGCGGCCGGCGCCTCGGCGAACAGCGGAGTGGTGCGGACCGACTCCGACAGCGGCTCGAGCCGGCAGACGTGACGCAGCGATGTGATCTCGCCCGTCCGCTCGAAGATGGAATGGCGGTGGGCGTCCGCTCCGTAGCCGCTTTCGGCAACCAGCGCGGCGGCGCGCATGCGGCGGAGCAGTTGCTCGATGTCGCCGCAGGTGTGATCGCGATGCAGCGACGGGCAGCACACGTAGCCGTTGCGCGAACAGGCGAGCAGCACGACCGCGGTCTCGATCCGGCTGGGCAGCCAGACGGCGACGCGATCTCCCGGCTTGAGCCCCTTGTCGTGCAGATCGGCGGCGAGGCGATCGGCGGCATCGACGATCTGCCGGTACGTGAACCGGCGATAGCGGTCGCGCGCGGCCGGCTTGTCCGGCGTCCGCTGGGCGTGTCCGCTGACCTCGCTGTAGATCGTGTCGTCGCGCCAGAAGCCGGCCTTGTAGAAGGCGCGGATCTGCGAGGCGCTCAGCAAGGTCAGGACCGCATTGAACATTGATGACCTCTGTTGCGAGCCTGCACGGATGCGCGGGAAGGCACGGAACGCGGATCTTATGCCTCGGCGTTGGCGAGCGGGATTGCCGATGCGCTATGGACCTGGCCGGCGAGGGGGCAGGGATCAATGAACGACGCGCGCCAAAATCGGCAAGCCGCCTCGCCACCAGGCGTCTTCATTTTTGAGCACTACGCCAAAAAAGGAACGGTGACAAGGGCGTCGGCTCACGCGACCTTTTGTCCGGACGGAAGGCTGTGAACAACCGCGCAGGATCGCTCCGGAAACGGGGTCGGATCGGCTGCCCCGAGAGCCGCGCGTTCTCTGGCGCCGCGAAAAACAACCTGTCCTGTCAGCGTGTTGTCAGGTGTGATGGGTGGTTCCTGAAATCCGCGACGACTCCGCAAGACGTGGCCTGACAGGGCTCGTGCGCGTGGTGCTGGCCATGCGAAACCGCTGCGGGAACGCCCGCTCGGCGTGCTCCAGAAACGTTGACAGTTGTAACCGAAACCGAAAAATGACTTGATTATGTTACGGTCGCTTCGTAACGTGCGGATCGCTGGCCCACGAGGACGCCTGCGGTGAAAGATCGTCCTGTCCATTGCAAATCGACGATTGTCGACGCGGCGCGTGCGCTCCGCGCGCCTTGCGCCGGTCAGACGCACTAGGTTCAGTCAAGAGCGCGCACGATGCCGAACAAGGATCTCCGCGACTGGCTTGCCGCTGTCGAAAAGATCGGCGAACTCAAGATCATCAGGGGCGCGGAGCCGAAGGAAGAGATCGGCGGCATCGTCGATCTCTATCAGCGGAAGATGGGCAATGCCGCCGTCATGTTCGACGACGTGCCGGGCTTTCCCAGGGGTTTTCGCGTCCTCGCCAACGTCCTGACCTCTGTGCCGCGCATCAACGTGGCGCTCGGCCTGCCGCCCGAGGCGGGCGAGATGGAGCTTGTGCAGTGGTGGCGCACGTACATGCGCAACGCGCCGAGCTTCGAGCCGGTCGAGGTCAACGGCGGCGCGCTGGTCGAGAACGTGCTCGAAGGGAGCGCGGTCGATCTCACCCGGATCCCGACGCCGGTGTGGCACGAGCACGACGGCGGACCATTCATCGGCACGGCCTGCCTGGTCATCATGAAGGATCCGGACTCCGGCTGGGTCAACAGCGGCACCTACCGGATCCAGACGCAGGGGCCGAATCTCGCGACCGTCATGATGTCGCCGGGCAAGCACGGCCGCATCATCATGAACAAGTACCACGAGCGCGGCCAACCCTGTCCGGTCGCCGTCGTGGTCGGCAATCATCCGGTGATCTTCATGCTGTCCGGGCTCGAGATCCCGTATGGCAAGAGCGAGCTCGCGGCGGCCGGCGGCATCTTCGGCGAGCCCGTCGAGGTGCTGAGGATGCCGAAGACGGGGCTGCCGGTGCCCGCCAACGCCGAGATCGCGTTCGAGGGCTACATCCATCCGAACGATCTGGTGCAGGAAGGCCCGCTCGGCGAGTGGACCGGCTACTACGCCGGCGGCAGCCGACCGGAGCCGGCGATCCGCATCGAGACCATGATGCACCGGAACGACCCGATCCTGCTCGGCGCCATCCCGGCGGTGCCGCCCAACGACAACACCTTCTATCTCGGCACCTATCGGTGCGGCGCGGTGTGGAATCAGCTCGAGGCCGCCGGCATTCCGGAAGTCCGCGGCGTCTGGGCGCACGAGGCGGGCGGCAGCCGCTTCTGGCTCACCGTGTCGATCAAGCAGCTCTACGGCGGCCACGCCAAGCAGGCCGGCATGGTGGCCTCGCATTGCCACGCCGGCGCCTACTGCAACCGCTGGACCATCGTGGTCGACGACGACATCGACCCGACCAACATCAACGAGGTCATCTGGGCGATGTCGACCCGCGTCGACACCCGCGACGGCATCGACATCATCGAAGGCGGCTGGAGCTCGGCGCTCGACCCGATGTGCTACGACGGCGACACCGATCGCCGCAACGGGCGCGTCATCGTGAACGCTTGCAAGCCGTTCCGTCGTAAGGACACCTTTCCGATCGTTGCGCGCGCCAGCAAGGAGATGGATGCGCGCATCATCGCCAAGTGGAAAAAGGATCTGCCGGAGAACTGAAGATCGGTTCTCGCTCCGTGTGCTCCGGCAGGCCGGAGGCAATGGCAGCCGCTCGATGGTCTCACCCCGGGCGCGCGGAGGATGACAGGAGCCAAGTCGGCCGCATGTCCGAGCACAGGCCAGACGGTTGGATCGGCGCGAGCTTGCTGCGCAAGGAGGACGCGCGCCATCTCCTCGGCTCGGGCGCGTTCGTCGGCGACATCCGCCTGCCCGGCATGCAGGACGTGGCCTTTCTGCGCAGCGAAGTGGCGCACGGCGTGCTCAAGTCGGTGCGCAAGCCGGCCGACGGCGCGTCGCGCGTCTTCACCCGTGACGACCTCGCCTGGGTGAAGATCCTCGAGGCCGGTCCGGAGCTCGCCGCATTCCGCTCCAGTCCCTATCCGCCGCTCGCGGAGGGCAAGGTGCGCTACGCCGGGCAGGCGATCGCGGCCTGCGTCGCGCCGACCCGCTCGCGCGCCGAGGACCTGGTCGAGCAGATCGAGATCGAGATCGAACCCCTGGCCCCCGTCGTCGATTGCCGCGCGGCCATGCGGCCCGACAGCGCGAGACTATTCGATCACTGGCCCGACAACGCCTTCATCAAGAGCAGCGTGGTCGAGGGCGATCCGGCCGCGCTGGCGCGCGCGCCGATCCGCCTGCAGCGGCAGTTCCGCATGAACCGGCAGGCGACCGTTCATCTCGAGGGCCGCGGCATCATCGCGCACTGGGACCAGCGGCTCGACGAGCTGGTGATCTATCTCTCGACCCAGGGCCCGCACGTCATGCGGCTCGGCATCGCGCAGGCGCTCGGCTTGCCGGAGCACAAGGTGCGCATCATCGCGCCGGACGTCGGCGGCGGCTTCGGCGGCAAGAACCGTCTGCTGCCCGAGGAAATCGCGGTCGCGGCCATCGCCATGAAGGTCGGCCATCCGGTGCGCTGGCTCGAAGACCGCCGCGAGCATTTCCTCGCCTCGGTCCATGCGCGCGACCATTTCTACGACCTGACCGTCTCGGCCGACGAAAACGGGGTTCTGCTCGGCATCGAGGGCTCCGTCTATATCGACGCCGGCGCCTACGCGCTGTGGCCGACGGGCGCCTTCATGGAAGCCAGCATGGCGGCGCGCAACCTGCCGGGGCCGTATCGCATCCGCCATCTGTCGATCGACACCTACACGGTGGCGACCAACAAGACCCCGATGGGGCCGTATCGCGGCGTCGCGCGGCCCGGCGCATGCTTCGCGATCGAGCGCCTG
This sequence comes from uncultured Hyphomicrobiales bacterium, assembly GCA_964538565.1. Lineage (GTDB taxonomy): Bacteria > Pseudomonadota > Alphaproteobacteria > Rhizobiales > Xanthobacteraceae > CAYVBN01. The sequence goes on from CAZIGW010000089.1 coordinate 29,598, forward strand.
GTCGACGAGGTCGCGCACGCGACGGGGCTCGAACCGGCCGAGGTGCGCCGGCGCAACATGGTTACGCGTGACGAGCTGCCGTATCGCACGGCGGGCGGTCTCCTGTTCGACACCGGCGACTATCACGCCTCGCTCGACAAGGCGGTCGCGCTGATCGATCTCGAGGCGGTGCGGGCGCGCCAACGGAAGGGCGAGCCGGACGGGCGCGTCGTCGGAGTGGGATTTGCCTTCTACTCGGAACAGAGCGGCCACGGCCAGGCCGAATGGACCAAGCGCAAGTCCCGTGTCGTGCCGGGCTACGAGTCCGCGCGCGTGCGCGTGCTGCCGGACGGCTCGGTGGTGATCCACGTCGGCGTGCAGAACCACGGCCAGGGTCACGAGACCACGCTGGCGCAGATCGCCGCGCACGAGCTCGGCATCGATCCCGACCGCATCTCGATCCGCTACGGCGACACGTCGACGGCGCCGTTCGGCTTCGGTTCGTTCGCCTCGCGTACCATCGTGTTCGCCGGCGGCGCGGTGGCAAAGTCCTGCCGGGTGATCGCCGAGAAGCTGCGCAGGATCGGCGCGCACCTGCTGCAGGCCGACGCGAAATCCGTCCGGCTCGAGAAGGGCGCGGTCGTGTCGGCCTCGGGCGCGGTCACGATCGGCGAGATCGCCCACGCGGCGAACGTGCGCCAGGAACTGCTTCCGCCCGACGTCGAGCCGCTGCTCGAGCACGTCGCGACCTACGAGCCGACCGATTCCGGCGGCGTCTTCTCCTACGGGACGCACGCGGTGCTGGTCGTGGTCGATCCGGAAACCGGCGTCACGGAGATCGAGAAATACGTCGTCGCCGAGGACTGCGGCACGATGATCAATCCGATGATCGTCGACGGGCAGGTGCAGGGCGGCATCGCCCAGGGCATCGGCACCGCGCTGTTCGAAGAGATTCCCTATTCCGAGCTGGGCCAGCCGCTGGCGACGACGTTCGCCGACTACATGATGCCGTGCGCGACGGAGATCCCGACCGTCGAGATCGCCCATTCGGTCACGCCCGCCAAGGCGACCGAATACGGCGTCAAAGGCGTGGGCGAGGGGGGCGCCATCGCGCCGCCGGCGGCGATCGCCAACGCGGTGGCGGACGCGTTCCGCGACATCGGCGCGCGCTTCGACGAGACGCCGCTGACGCCGCGCCGCGTGTCCGAGGCGGTGGCGGCGGCGCGCCGGGCGAAGGAATCCCGCCGATGAAGCCCGCGGCTTTCGACTACGTGCGCCCGGGGAGCCTCGAGGAGGCGCTCGGCCTCCTGGCCGGGGCGCCCGAGGACGTGATGCCGCTCGCCGGCGGGCAGTCGCTGCTGCCGCTGCTCGGCCTGCGCATGAGCTCTGCCGCCATGCTGGTCGACATCGGCCGGCTCGACGCGCTTCGGCGGGTCGAGGACACGGGTTCGCACGTCGTGATCGGCGCGGCCGTCACCCACGCGGAGATCGAGGACGGCATCGTCCCCGATCCGGGACGCGGCCTGATGCGCCGCATGGCGGGCCGCATCGCCTATCGGGCGGTGCGGAACCAGGGCACCATCGGCGGCAGCGTCGCCATGGCCGACCCGGCGGCCGACTGGCCGGTGTGTCTGATCGCGCTCGAGGCCGTCGCGCGGATCGCGGGCGCTCGGGGCGGGCGCACGGTGCCGGTCGCCGATCTGATCGAGGACGTCTACACCACGTCGCTTGCGCGCGGGGAGATCATCGTCGCCTTCGAGGTGCCGCGCCTCGATGCGGCGGCGAGAACCGGCGTCGCCAAGGTGGCGCGCAAGACCGGCGCATTTGCGATGTCGCAGGCGGTCGTGGTGACGAACGACGGCGCGCGCGCGGCCCGCGTGGTACTCGCCGGTGCGGGGAGTCGGGCGTATCGCCTGCCGGCGACCTCCGGGCTGCTGCAATCGCCGGACGCGGCGGAGTCGTCGCTGCGCGAGGCGATCAGACGCGATCTGGAGGGCTGCGGCGGCGAACTGGACGATTACACGATCCGCCTGCACACCGCGGTCGTGCTGCGGGCGATTGCCGAGGCGCGCCGCTCATGAAATCGCTCACGCTCAACATCAACGGCGAGGACGTCATGCTGCTCGCCGAGCCGCGCGAGAGCCTCGCCGACGTCTTGCGCGAGCGCCTGTCGCTGACCGGAACGCATCTCGGCTGCGAGCACGGCGCCTGCGGCGCCTGCACCGTCGAGGTCGACGGCAAGGCGACGCGCGCCTGCCTGGTGCTCGGCGTGATGGCCGAGGGCCGGCGCGTGCGGACGATAGAAGGTCTTCGCGACGATCCCGTCATGCTGCTCCTGCGTCGCCATTTCCACGAACAGCATGCGCTTCAATGTGGCTTCTGCACGCCCGGAATGCTGATCATGGCACGGGAGTTGCTTAAGAACAGAGTGATGAAGAATTCGACGAGAGACTCCAACGAGAACCGCGTGGACAATGACGGCATGGTGTTGAGCGAGAGCGACGTGCGCGAGGGAATGGCCGGACAGATCTGCCGATGCACCGGTTACGCCGGAATCGTACGCGCGATCATGGAAGCAGCGAAGGAACTGCGGACCGCCGAGGCCTCGACCTAGGCGGTGCGCAATCGAGGTTGTCTCCGAGGGAGGACAGAAGACATGACCGAACATGACACGATCACTAGGCGCCAGCTCCTGGGCGGCGCTGCCGCCGCGGCCCTGGTGTCTTCGACCGGCCTGGCGCTCGGCGCGGGCCCGGACAGCATCAAGATGAGCCTGGAATTTCGCATCTACGGCGGCAACGCCCCGATGTTCCTGGCGCAGGACAGCATCTACAAGAAACACGGTCTCGAGGTGACGCCCGACGGCTCATCCGGCTCGGACGAGTCGATCCGGCGCGTGGCGGCGGGCATGTATCCGTTCGGTCTCGCCGACGCCAGCACACTCGTCGCCTTCGCCGGCCGCAATCCGAAGATCGCGCCGAAGATCATCATGCCGATCTTCGACCGTTTCCCTGCGTGCATCATCAGCCTGAAGAAGAAGCCGGTAAGATCCGTCCAGGATCTCAAGACGGTGAAGATCGGATCCGGCAGCTCCGACGCGGGCGTGAAGATGTTCCCGGTGCTGATGTCGCTCAACAACATCGACATGAAGTCGCTCGACATCACCACGGTCGACGTCAAGCTGCGTGACGCGCTGCTGCTGACCGGCAAGGTCGATGCTGTCATTGCGTTCGACTACACCTCGGTGTTCAATCTGGTCGGCAATGGCGTGAAGCTCGAGGACATCGTCATCCTCTACTTCTCGGACATGGGCTTCGGCATGTTCGGAAACTCGCTCATCGCCCATCCGGACGTGATCGCAAAGAGCCCCGATCTCGTGCGTCGCGTCGCGGCCGCGACGGCCGAGGCGTGGGTCTATTCGTCGACGCACCGCAAGGAAGCGATCGATGCGGTGGTCAAACGCGAGAAGCTGCTCAACCCGGATGTCGAGCTGCAGCGGCTGAGCTGGGTCTACGACAAGCACATCCTGACGTCGAACGTGAAGAAGAACGGACTGGGCAACGCCGAGATCGGGCGCATGAAGCGCGCCATCGCGCTGATCAAGGAAGGCTTCGGTCTCCCGTCGGCGCCGTCGGTCGAGGACGTGTTCGACCCGCAGTTCATGCCGCCGCTGAAGGACCGGACGTTTGCTTAGTCCGCCGCTGACGACCAGCACCGCGGTTCGCGCGATGAATGAGGCTTCCGCACCCTTTGTCCGGATCGACGGCGTCAACCTGTGGTACGGGGCGGGAGCCGAGACGCAGGCGCTCGCCGGGCTCGATCTGACGGTTCGCAAGGGAGAATTTGCAGCCGTCGTCGGCCCGTCCGGCTGCGGCAAGTCGTCCTTGATGAAGCTCGTCACCGGTCTTCTCCCGCCCACGGCCGGCAGCGTCGTGGTGGCGGGCCGGCCGGTGACCGGTCCGCTCAAGATCGTCGGGATGGCGTTCCAGAATTCGACCTTGCTGCCGTGGCGCAACATCCTCGACAACATCATGCTGCCGCTGGAGATCGTGCAGCCGCACCGCAGGCAGTTGCGCAGCAAGCGGAAGGAGTACGAAGCCCTGGCGCTCGGGCTTCTCGACACCGTCGGACTCGGCGGCTTCGAGAAGCGTCATCCCTGGATGCTCTCGGGCGGCATGCAGCAGCGGGCGAACCTCTGCCGCTCGTTGATCCACTCACCCGAACTGCTCATGCTCGACGAGCCGTTCGGGGCGCTCGATGCGTTCACGCGCGAGGAATTGTGGGGCGTGCTGCAGGATCTGTGGATGCAGCGGCGCTTCACCTGCATCCTGGTGACGCACGATCTGCGCGAGGCGGCCTATCTCGCGGACGTCGTCTACACGATGAGCGCGCGGCCGGGCCGTGTCATCTCGACTCATCGTATCGAGTTGCCGCGGCCGCGCACCCTGGAGAGCACGTTCTCGCCCGCGTTCGTCGACGTGGTGCATCGGATTCGCGGCGACATCGCCCAGGCGCGCAGCGAGGCGCAGGCCGGGCGGGTCCCTGATCGCTCCGGCAAGCCGGCCGCCGGGAGACGCCAATGACACCCAAGGAATACGAGCGCCTCGAGCGGGCGATGCCGTGGCTCGTGATCGTCGGCTTCGTGCTGCTGTGGGAGCTGATCGTGAGGGTCTTCGGCATCCGATCGTTCATCCTGCCGGCGCCGACCGACATCTACGTGGCGCTGATCCAGTATCACGAGCCGATCATGGCGAGCGCGCTGTTCACGCTGGTCAACACGCTGGTGGGCTTCGGCATCGGGATCGTGGTCGGGCTGCTGCTCGGCATCGTCATCGGCTCGTCGCGGCTCGCCTACGCGGGACTCTATCCGGTGCTGGTCGGGATCAACTCGATCCCCAAGGCCGCGATCGTGCCGATCCTGGTGTTGTGGATGGGGATCGGACAGCCGCCCGCCATCACCACGGCGTTCATGCTGTCGTTCTTCCCGATCTCGGTGAACGTCGCCACCGGGCTCGCGACGACCGAGCCGGAGCTCGAGGACGTGCTGCGTTCGCTCGGGGCAACGCGTTTCGACATTCTCTGGAAGGTCGGCATCCCGCGATCGCTGCCCTATTTCTTCGCCTCCCTGAAGGTCTCGATCACGCTGGCGTTCATCGGCGCGGTGATTTCCGAGACGCTCGCGTCGAACGACGGCATCGGGTACCTGATGGTGCAGGCGGCCTCCCAGTTCCGCACGCCGCTGATGTTCGCCGGCGTGACCGTCATCGCCGCGATGGGCATTGCCACCTACGTGGTGTTCGTGCTGATCGAACGGCGGTTCACGAGCTGGGCGATGCGGCGCCAGAACGTTGCGATGCCAAGCGGCGGCTGACGCGCGCCAAGGGCCGCGCCACGTCAGTCCTTGTCGGCGACCGCCATTCGCGCCGTGAAGTCGTACACCCGGACGCCGTTGCGATCGGTGCCGCCGTTGCGGCTTTTCAGGATCGTCTCCCCGGCGGCGGATTTCACCACCTCGATCGGGGTGAAGTCGAACGTGATCCGGTCGCCGGCCAGGACCGGGCGCCGCCAGTGCAGGTTCTCGACAGACAAAAAGCGTTCCGGGATCGGCAGAGGTGCACGGCCGGCGAGGAGCGTGTCCGCGTAGGCACGCATCCACAGCGCGGCCGTCTGCCAGCCGGAGGCGGCAAGCGCGCCGAACAGGCCGGCCCTGCCGGCTGCTTCGTCGACGTGAAACGGCTGGGGATCGTAGACGCGCGCGAAACCGATCATGTCGCCGGCCGTGAATTCCGCGGCGCCGAGCGGGATCGCCGCGGTCCGCTGTCCGCGCTGATCATCGGTCGATCCGCGCGGCTTGGGGGAGGCCGATGCGGCATCCGGCTCGCGGGCGGCGCCGCGGGCCGTCCGGCGGGCGAGCATCACGAAGTTTTTCTGCGAGAACACCGGTTCGCCGGCCGGATCGAGAATCTCGTAGCGGAACTGGACGAGACCGAGATTCGGCTTGGAGCGTGAGGCGCGGGCGTCGAGGACGGTGTAGCGCCCGGTGAGACGGTCGCCCGCGAACACCGGCTTGATCCAGCGCACTTCGTCGATGCCCGGGGCGCCCTGGGCGGCGGTGCGAACCATCCAGCCGTCGAAATTCATGCGCATGAGAATGGCGCAGTACTGCCACGGCGCGACCGCGGGGCGCGAGCCGGCCTGCGCGCGATGCAGGCGCCGCGCCCACAAGGGGTCGTACCGTTCCGAGTAGGCGCGAATTTCCGCGTCGGTCGGGGCATATGGGCCGAAATCGAGGGTCTGCCCGACCGGAAAATCTTCGAAGTGAAGCACCTCGCTCACCGGTCCTCCGGTTCCCTGAATTGTGTGGATCGTCGGTCGCCGGAGCGCCCCGGCGCGGCCGAAATGTCCTTGGATCGCGCCGCAACCTCAGCGCCGGGCCTCGGCGCCGGCGCGCTCGCGCGCGGTCCTGCGACTGGCGTTCTGCGACTTGCTGATCAGGTCACGCAGATAGGCGCCGGCCTCGCGGCCCTTGATGGCGGTGCGCCAGGCTTCCTTGACGACGTTCTCGTGCAGCGCCAGCGCCTCGGGCGCGGAGGTCGCCATGGCGACGCCGACGCGGATGTTGGGCTGCTCCCCGAGCCGGAAGGGACTGATCACCAGCACGTTTCCGGAACGCCGGCGGAAGATCTGGAACCCCGTGTGCGGCAGGCTGTCAGTGACGAGCCCGATCTGAATGCCGATCGATTCCTCCTCGGCGATGGAGGCGAAATGCTCGATCTCGGCGCGCGCCATGTCCCGGCGCATGGCCTTCTGCCGCTCGGTCAGGCTGACGCGGCCGACCAGGCCGTTGTTGAGGAACGGCTCGATCTGCATCGCCGAGATGAGGTTGACGATCGGCGGCCGGCGCCGGCGATAGGCGCGCTTGCGCTCGTGCAGGATCTCCATGATCCGCTCGACGTCGGCGAGCGCCTTGCCGCGGTTCGGCAGATCGTCCGGGATGCTCTCGCGGAGCACCTGGTCGAGCGCCATTTCGAAATTGTCGGAACCCAGCAGGAACGAGATCGGCCCGGAGAGCACGACCATGTGCTCGGCGGTTTCCTCGAGCTGGCGCAGGCGCTCGAAATAGGCGACGGCCGAGGGGATGTACTCGATTCCGACGCCGAGCAGGGTCGGAAGCGACACCTGCAGCAGTTCGGAAAGGCGTTCGAGCGTCTCGATCTTGGCGAGCTCGCCCTTCTCGAACCGATAGAGCGCGGTGCGCGAAATCCCGAGGCGGTCGGCCACTTCGTCGGCGCTCAGGCCCGAGCCGAGGCGAAAAGCCCGCAGGCGCTGTCCGATCTCGTCGTATTGCAGGGCCATGTGATGCTCCAATGTGTGAACCTTGCCCGGTCACACGGCGGGCTTGAGAGCGGGTTGGGGCAGCAGAACGATGCGGCCGGAGGCCTGGCGCTCGCGCAGTTGATGCAGCGCGTCCTTCACGTGGCCGAGGGCGAACGTCGTGGTCGGCGGCGCATGCAGTTTGCCGGCCTCGAACAGACGGAAGATCTCGGAATAGCACTTGCGCATCAGATCGGGCATTCGTTTGCGGTAGTCGCTGATCTGCAGGCCGGTGATCTCGATGTTCTTGAGCAGAACATAGTTCATTTTCAGGCTGGGGATGCGTCCGGCCGCAAAGCCGATCACCACCAGCCGGCCCCGCCAGGCGACGGCGCGCACCGCGGCATCGAAAAAATCCCCGCCGATCGGGTCGAGCACGACATCGGCGCCGCGGCCTTCCGTCTCCTTGTAGACCTGCTCGCGCAGGCTGTCGCGCAGCCCGGGGGCGGCGAGATCGATGATTGCGTCCGCTCCCGCATCGATCACCATCTGGCGCTTGGCCGGATTGCTGATGCCGGCGAGAACCCGCAGGCCGTAGGCTTTTCCGAGCTGGATGGCGGCGAGGCCGACCGCGCCGCTGGCGCCGAGCACCAGCATCGTCTCGCCCGCCTGGGCGCGGGCGCGCTCGCAGATCGCGAACCACGCCGTGTCGTAGGCGAGCGCCATGGCGGCGGCGTCAGGAAACGACATCGCGGCGGGCAGCCGGATGCAGTCTTTCGCCGGAACGCTGATCTTCGTGGCGTAGCCGCCCTGTTCGGCGAGCGTGAGAACGCGGTCGCCCGCCTTCCATTCACCGGCGTTCGGGCCCACGCCGGCGATCGTACCGGTCGGAAGCTTTCCCGGGATGAACGGGATTGGCGGCAGGAACTGGTACTTGCCGCCGATCACCAGGAGATCGACGAAGTTTGCCGCGACCGCCTGGATGTCGACCACCACCTCGCCGGGCTTCGGCACCGGATCGGGGGCATCCTCGAGCGACAGCGTGTCGGGACCGCCGAACTGACGAACGAATGCTCCGCGCATGGTCTTTCCTTCTGTGCGGGTGCGCCGCCTCAGCGCGCGCCCTCGACGCTGGACCGGGCGAAATCGCCGGGCGGCATGGCCGTGCTGCCGTCGATGCCGGCGGACCCGGCCAGCCAACGGGCAACGTTCAGGAGCTCGAGGTCGGCATGGCGCCGCGCCACCACCTGGACGCCGACCGGCATGCCGTGCGGGCCGCGCACCGCCGGCAGGCTGAGGGTGGGCGCATGCAGCAGCGTCCACAAGCCCTGCAGGCTCGGATCGCCCGCGTAGCCGAGGCCGACCGGCGCCTCGCCGTTGACGCAGGGCGCGAGCAGGACGTCGAAGCGTTCGAACAGACGGTCGAGCTCCGTCCGGCAGCCTTCGGCGAACTGCAGGATCGCATGATAGCGGTCGCCGGAAACTTGCCGGCCGAGCTCGATCGCGCGGGTCATCTGCGGGCTGATCGCATCGCGATGATGCGCCCATTCCCAGGCGAGCGAACGGGCGCGCTCGACGTTGTTGATGGTTTCGCGCGCCTCCGACAGCCCGCCGAAGGCTTCGGGCAGCGCGAAGTGCTCGACCCGCGCGCCGGCCGCCCCGGCGGCTCTGGTCGCGTGTTCGAGGGCGAAGCGGCTTTCCGGTTGCGCCTTGTCCCACAAATAGGTTCGGCACACGCCGATGCGCGGCGGCGCCACATCGGCGAGCGGCAGCGTGCGTTGCGTCAACACCCCGAAGGCAAGCGCAATGTCCTCGATCTGGCGCGCCATCAACCCGATGGTGTCGAGGCTCTCCGCGGCGAACTTGAGGCCCATGCGATTGATGGCGCCGAAGGTTGGCTTGAAGCCGACGATCCCGCAGAACGACGACGGACGCAGCACCGAGCCGCCGGTCTGGGTGCCGAGCGCGAGCGGCACCATGAAGTCGGCGACCGCGGCTCCCGATCCGCTCGACGAGCCGCCGGGCGTGCGCTCGAGATCGTGCGGATTGCGGGTAGGGCCCGGTGCCGGGCCGGCGAATTCGCAGGTGACGGTCTTGCCGAGGATGACGGCGCCGGCGGCGCGCAGCATGGCGACACACGAGGCATCGGCGCGCGTGCGGTAGCCGGCATAGACCGGCGAGCCCATCTGGGTGGGAAAATCGGCGGTGTCGAGCACGTCCTTGATGCCGACCGGAATGCCGTGCAGCGGGCCCCTTGCCGGAACGCTGTCACGCTCGCGCGCCTGCGCCAACGCATGGTCGAAGTCGAGCGCCGCCCAGGCCTGGATGTCGCCTTCGCGCTGCGAGATCCGTTCGAGCGAGGCGCGCACCAGGTCCTCCGCGCTGATGCGGCGGCTCGCGATCAGTTGCGCCGCCGTCGCAAGCGGGAGCGTGTTCAAGTCGTTGGCGGTCGCCTCGGCGGGGCTTCTCATCGCGGACGGACCTGCACGAAAGATGGGACTGGAGACAGCGTCACGTGCGTTGCGGGCAACGGCATTGCGGTCTCATGGCGCGCGGCCGACGTCACCGGCGAGGCGAGGGGGCGTGCCGTGACGGCGCTGTGACACATTTTTGGATATTTACCCCAAAAAGCGATACCGCGGCAAGGCGGCTCCCCTGCGCCCGAGAATTCGGCGTTTCCTGGAGAAACCGGCATGGACCCGGAAAATCCGTGCCATTCCGCACACGCCACAGGAGGCCGTTGCGTACAAAAAACGGTAAAGACCGTGGCAAAATCCCGTCGGCGCGCCCCCTCGGGTTCGGCGGGTACCCGATCCGTCACTCGTCGCCCAGGCCCATGCCCGAGCGACGCTCCTGGGCATACCGCACGAGCGCGGCGAAGCGGAAGATCCCGTGCACGAACTTGCCGTACGGCATGGTGACGAACAGGGCAAAGACGACGCCGAGGTGAAGCGCGAGCAGCGGATTGAGCGCCGCCGTGTCGCGCAGCACGAGCACGAGCAGGCCGGTGACGCCGGTGAGGAGGAGCATGAGGGTGAACGCCACGTCCATTCCGCTGTGCTCCTTGGCCAGGAGATCGGGCTCGCGGCGCAAGCGCGACGCAAGAAGCCCGATCGGCCCGACGACGAGGCCGATGCCGCCGAGCGTGCCGAGCACGACCGGCAGGTCGTACCACGGGTAGGGCGCCTCGCGTCCGAGCAGGTAGTGATAGAGCGTCGCGACCGACGTCGCCGCGAAACAGAGCAGAAAGCCGTAGAAGGTTGCGTGGTGATAGTGGCGCCGGCGGTCGGTCGGCGCATCGTCTTCATTCATGCAGCCGGCGCCGCCACCGTCGAGATAGCGAAGCTGCGCCGCGTCCTTGATCGCCTGCCAGAGACCGGCCCCGCCGCCGGGCGGCGGCTCGCCCATGGCGCGCCAGAACCGGCGCACGCTCATCACGAGCGCCACGATCGCGTAGAGGAACGCGAGGCCGAACAGCAGAGCCATCGCGTCGTGCGGCATGATGCGATAGAAGGCGCCGGCCCCGGTCTCGGCCTGCAGGAACGCCGCGCCGGCCGCGGATCGGAATCCATAGAAGAATGCGGCGACGCCGAGCGCCAGCGCGAGCGCGACCACGACGCCGTTGCGGGCGAACAGTCCGGACAATCCCGCCGGCCAGGCGTAGGTCGCGTAGGAATCGGTGCGTACGCGCGCCAGCGTCTTCGGCACGTTGACGTTGACTTCGTGCGGCGGCGAGAACTGGCAGTCGAAATAGCAGGCGCCGCAGCCGTGGCAGAGGTTGGCGAGGTAGTCGAGATCGCCGTCAGCGAACGACCGGCGCATTTCCATCGCTGGAAAGACCGCGCACACGCCCTCGCAATAGCGGCACGAGTTGCACAGCGTCATCAGCCGGTCGGCTTCGGCGAGTGCTTCAGTTGCGTGCATTGGTCGCCGCCTCCCGTCCCGCGATGCGCCCGAAGACGCTGCCGATCGTCATTCCGATGCCGGCGGCGTATCCGCGCCCCAGCACGTTGCCGGCCATGATCTCGCCGGCCGCGAACATGTTGTGGCTCGACCGGCCGTTCGCCATCACCATGCGGGCGTTCGTGTCGACCCGGGTGCCCAGATACGTGAAGGTGATGCCGGGCCGCACCGGATAGGCATAGAACGGCGCCGTCTCGATGCGCCGCGCCCAGTGGCTTTTCGGCGGCGACAGGCCTTCCGTGCGGCAGTCGTCGAGCGTGGTGAAATCGAAATGTCCCGGCCTGACCGCGGCGTTGAAGGTCGAGACGGTCTGTTCCAATGCCTGCGCATCGAGGCCGAGCTTGCCGGCGAGCGCGGCAAGCGTCGGCGCTTCGATCGCCGGAAAGCACGAAGGCATGAAAAGCTTCAGCGAGGACGCGTCGAAGATGATGTATCCGATCTGGTTGGGCTGTTTGGCGACGAGCCGGCCCCAGATCGCGTAGCGCTTCGGCCAGACGTCCTCGCCCTCGTCGTAGAAGCGCTGAGCCTTCTCGTTCACCACGATGCCGAACACCACGCAGTCGAGGCGCGTGATGATGCCGCCATCGTACTTCGGCGCGCGCGCGTCGATCGCCACGGCGTGGCACTGCGTGGGATCGCCGATCTGCTCGACGCCGTTGTCGAGCAGCATGCGCAGCACCGTGCCGCGGTTGTAGCGGGTGCCGCGGATGAGGAAATTCTCCGCCGGCGGGCCCCAGTAGGTCTTCAGCCATTCGATGTTGGATTCGAAGCCTCCGCAGGCGGCGACCAGCGCGGCGGCGCGTACCGCGCGTCGCTCCTTGCCGAGCTGGATGATCGCCGAGCGGAACGCGCCGTCGTCGATCTCGAGGTCAACCACCTCCGCGTCGTAGACGACGTCGACGCCGAGGCTTTCGGCCGTGCGGTAGAGCGCATTGAGCATGGCGCGGCCGCCGCCGAGGAAGAAGGAATTGGTGCGCCCGAGGCTCAGCGTGCCGCCGAGCGAGGGCTGGAAGCGCACGCCCTGTTCGGCGATCCAGCGCAGCATCTCCTTGGATTCGTGGATCATGTGGCGCGCCAGCGGCTCGGTCGTGTGCCCCTCGGTGACGCGCAGGAGGTCGTTCCAGAATTCCTCTTCCGGATAGGGGCCGGTCAGCGTATCGGTGGCGCTGTCGTGCGCGCAGCGCATGTTGCGGGTGTGCCGGGTGTTGCCGCCGCGCTAGAACTTCGGCGCGGCTTCGAGCACGAGCACGCTCGCACCGGCGCGCCGCGCGCTGATCGCGGCGCACAGGGCGGCGTTGCCGCCGCCGATCACCAGAACGTCGTATGTCTTGCCAAGGTCGATCATGCGGGCGCAATTCCATGCATGAAGCCGGAAATCGGGCGCCTTCCCGACGCTGCCCCGGTCAGGAACCGCACCCGCGGGCGGGAGCTTTCATGGTCGGAAAGCGGGTCCATGCACAAGAGTCGCGCGAGACGGCGCGCTTCCGGAATAGAACGCTTCGCGGCCCGGCACAACCGGGTTGTAAAAAAAATGCGACACAGCGCTTCTTTTAGGCCGAACCGGCGCGGGCGCGGCGATGGACAGAGCACGCGCGACGAGAGGGTCAGAATTCAGCGTTTGCCGGCTCCTTCGCGCCAGAGCGACATTTTCAAGCGCCGCGCCCGCGGCGTCGCGGTCGCCAAGCGGCGGGCGGACTGTTCCAAAATGTTGACGAAGGACGTTTTTGGTGCGAGCATCCTGCGTCCTCGGACGTTCTGGCGAATGCGTTGCACGGCGCAGGCGATGAAACCGACGCGTCATTGTTTTCCCCCTGCCGATGAAGGCGTCCGATTGCGGGGCCTCGGCCGCGGAGCTGCGGACGGGCTCGTCGCGATTCCCCGGACAGCGGCCCGGCATCGCGAGAAGGTTCTTGCCTTTCGGCCCAACCGATCGAAGGCTCCGCGCATCGACGTCAATCGCGTGCAGGGTTGTTGACGCATGCCGGCTTTCGAGCTTGTCGAGCCGCGATCGCTCGAAGAGACCTTTGGCCTGCTCGACCACGAGGACCCGGCGGTGCGCCCGATCGGCGGCGGCACGGCCCTGATGCTGATGATGAAGGCGCAGATCTACAAGCCGCAGCGGCTCGTCAGCCTGCGCCGGCTCGGCGGCCGTTTTTCCGGCTGCCGCCTGGACGCCCGCGCCTCCTTCCGCATCGGCGCGATGACGACGTTTGCCGAACTCGAACATTCCCCGGAGATCGCCGCGCACCTGCCGGTCATTCCGCGGGCGATGAAGATGCTTGCGAACGTGCGGGTGCGTAATGTGGCGACCATCGGGGGCAATCTCGCGCACGCCGATCCGCATCTCGACCTGCCGCCGATCTGGGTGGCGCTCGGCGCCAGGGCGACGATCGCCGGGCCGAAGGGCGAGCGGGTGGTGCCGGTCGAGGACATCTTCGTCGGCTACTACGAGACGACGATCGCCAACGACGAACTGGTGGCGGAGATCGAGGTCCCGGTGCGGCCGGGCTGGCGGTCGACCTACGTGAAAGTGACGACGCGTGCCGCGCACGACTGGCCGGCGCTGGGGCTGACGATCTCGGCCGACGTGAGCGGACGCGCCATCAAGGACGTGCGGCTGGTGCTGAGCGCCGCGGTCGACCGGCCGATCCGGCTTGCAGCGGCCGAGGCGGTGCTGCGCGGGCGGGAGGTCGACGCGGACCTGCTGCGGCGCGCCGGCGAGGCGGCGACCGAGGAAGTCGAGATCGAATCCGATTCGCGTGGATCGGCCGACTACAAGCAGCACCTGCTGCGCGTCCATCTGGGGCGCGCCGTCGAAGCGATCGTGGCTGGGTGATCCGGATGGCGAAGGCAGCCTCGCGCAACATCGGCCAGTCGATCCCGCGCCTTGAAGCGCGCGACAAGGTGTGCGGCCGGGCCGAATACGTCCATCACCTGCGCCTTCCCGGCATGCTGTACGGCAAGATCTTCCGCAGCACCGTTCCGCATGCGCGCATCAAGCGCATCGACGTCAGCGCCGCGCAGGCGCTCGAAGGCGTCTACCGCGTCGTCACCATCGACGACATCCGCACCGTGATCCCGCATCCGTACTATGGGCCGGCGTTCCACGATCAGCCGGTGCTCGCCGACGGCAAGGTGCGTTTCGCCGGCGAGCCGGTCGCGGTCGTGCTTGCGTCCGACCGGAAGGTCGCCGAGGAGGCGGTCGGGTTGATTGCGGCCGAATACGAGGAGCTGCCGGCCGTCTTCGACGAAGTCGAGGCGATGACTTCGGACGTGCTGGTGCATGCGGAGCTCAAGCCCGCGGCGACCTTTCCGGACCTGCAGCATCTCAAGGGCCGCAAGGGCACGAACATCGCGCTCGACTACAAGCTGCGGCGCGGCGACGTCGAGGCGGGATTCGCCGCCGCCGATCATGTGTTCGAGCACACGTTCCGCAGCCAGCAGGTGATGCACACGCCGCTCGAGCCGTTCGTCACGGTCGCGGACGTGGCCGACGGGCAGGCGACGATCCACACCGCCTCGCAGGGCCCCTCGTTCGTGCGCATCGAGATCGCGCGGCTGCTCGGCTGGCCGGAAAACCGCGTGCGCGTGAAGGTGCCGTATCTCGGCGGCGGATTCGGCGGCAAGCTCTACATCAAGCTCGAGGCGCTGGTCACCGCGCTGTCGCTGCTGGTGCGGCGGCCGGTGAAGATCGCGCTCACCATGGAAGAGCAGTTCTTCATGGTGACGCGCCATCCCTGCACGTTCAGGATCAAGAGCGGCGTCAACCGCGACGGAAGGATCCTCGCGCGGCGCTGCGAGATCATCTGGAACGGCGGCGCCTATGCGGACATCGGTCCGCGCGTGACCCAGAAGGCGGGGTTCACCGCGGCCGGCCCCTACGACATCGACAACGTGTGGATCGACTCCTACGCGGTCTACACCAACCGGCCGCCGGCCGGAGCCCTGCGCGGCTTCGGCGCGCCGCAGACCGCGTGGGCCTACGAATCCCACATGGACCTGATCGCCGAAGCGCTCGGCATCGACAAGGTGGAATTCCGCCGCCGGAACCTGCTGCGAAACGGCCGCCCGCAGGCGACCGGCACGGTGGTGCGCGACGCGGCGCTCGAGAGCGTGCTCGACCAGGTCGCCTCGCACCTCAACTGGAAGGCGCCGCTCGATCGCGGCAGCGGGCGCATCCGTCGCGGGCGGGGGGTCGCGGTCGGCTTCAAGGGCATCACGGCGCCGACCACGTCGGTCGCCATCGTCAATCTCTATGGCGACGGGAGCTGCGGCCTCTACATCGGCACCGTCGACATGGGGCAGGGCTCCGACACCGTGATGGCGCAGATCGCCGCCGAGGTGCTCGACATCGATGCCGCGTCGATCCGCGTCGTCCACCCCGACACCGACGTCACGCCCTACGACATGGGCACGCTCGGTTCGCGCTCGACCTTTCACATGGGAACGGCGGTGCGGCTCGCGGCCGAGGATGCCAAGCGCAAGATCGCGGAACTGGCGCGGGAACTCGACCTGCCGCCGGGCAGCAATCTCCCGCTCGCCGAGATGTTGCGCCGCAAGTACGGCATGCAGGCCGGCAACATCATCGGCACAGGCAGCTTCATCCCGGCCTACGAGAAGCCGGACTCGCAGAGCGGGCATTCAAGGAATGCCACGCCGTTCTGGGGCGTCGGCGGCGCGGGTGCCGAGGTCGAGGTCGACATCGAGACCGGGCAGTTCCGCATCACCAAGCTCGTCAATGTCGCCGACGTCGGCACGCCGATCAATCCGAAGCTCGTGCGGATGCAGCTTTCCGGCGCCGCCATCATGCAACTCGGTTTCACGACGACGGAGGAAATGGTCTTTCGCGACGGCCAGCTCACCAACGGCTCGTTCGCCGACTACAAGATCCCGACGCTGCTCGACATTCCGGATGTATTCATCAACGAGCACGCCGACTCGAGACAGGAGGACGGTCCGTTCGGCGCCAAGGGGGCTGGCGAGAGCACGACCATCGCGCTCTCGCCCGCGATCGGCAATGCGCTCGCCGACGCCATCGGGGTGCACCTGACGGACCTGCCGCTGACCCCGGAGAAGGTCTTCCGCGCGCTGCAAACCCGCAAGGATGGAGGCGCCAGGTGACCGCGCCCCGTCGGATCCGCTTCACGCTCAACGGACGCACGGTCTTTGCCGACGTGACGCCGGATGAGACTCTGGTCGAGGTGCTGCAGTATCGCTTCGACCTGCGCGGGGCGCGCGAGAGCTGCGGGCAGGGCCTGTGCGGCTGCTGCACGGTCGTGGTCGACGGCAAGCCGGTGTCCGGCTGTCTCTTCCTCGCGGTCTTCGCCGACGGCGCCACCGTCGAGACGATCGAAGGCGTCGCATCCGGCGACGTGCTCGATCCGGTGCAGCAGGCGTTCATCGAGGCCGGCGCGTTTCAGTGCGGCTTCTGCACGCCGGGCTTCATCATGATGGTGCGGCAGCTCCTCAAGGAAAATCCGGACCCGAGCGAGGAGGAGATCCGCCACTATCTGACCGGGAATCTCTGCCGCTGCTCCGCCTATCCGGAAATTGTGGACGCCGTGCGCCTTGCCGCCAGCCGCATGGCGCGTGTCCCCGGCTGACCGCCAGAGGCAGACCAATTCGCACACGTTCCGGCCGCCGGACGAACCAGGGAGCCCCGCAATGGCCGACAGCATCACGATCATCAAGCCCGACGACTGGCACCTGCACGTGCGCGACGAGGACATGATGCGCGCCGCGTTGCCGTTCACGGCCGAGAAATTCGGGCGCGCCATCATGATGCCGAACCTGCTGCCGCCGGTGCGCACGACCGCGGACGCCGTGGCGTATCGCAAGCGCATTCTCGCGGCGCTGCCCTCGGGCAGCACGTTCGAGCCGCTGATGACGTGCTATCTCACCGACGACACCGATCCGGACGACGTCGAGCGCGGCTTCAGGGAAAAGATCTTCACCGGCGTCAAGCTCTATCCGGCCAATGCGACGACCAACTCCGCGGCCGGCGTGACCGATTTCAGGAAGATCCGGCGCGTGCTCGAGCGCATGCAGAAGATCGGCATGCCGCTCCTTATCCATGCCGAGAGCGTCGATCCGGAAGTCGACGTGTTCGATCGCGAGGCGGTCTTCATCGAGCGCGTGTTCGAGCCGTGGACGCGCGAATTTCCCGAGCTGCGCTTCATCCACGAACATCTGTCGAGCAAGGTCGGCTGCGATTTCGTCCGCTCGAAGGCCGGACAGGTCGGCGGCACGATCACGCCCTATCACCTCGAGCTCAACCGCACCGACTGGCTCGGCTGGGGCAACCGGCCGTACATGTACTGCATGCCGGTGATAAAGACCGAGGCCGACCGCCAGGCGCTGCGCAAGGCGGCTACCGGCGGGGAAAAGTGCTTCTTCCTCGGCACCGATTCCGCGCCGCATTCGATTCACAAGAAGCTCGCCGTGATCGGCGCCGCCGGGCTGTTCAACGCACCGGTGGCGATCGAGACCTACGCCAAGGTGTTCGACGAGGAGAACGCGCTCGACAAGCTCGAAGCCTTCGCCTCGCTCAACGGGCCGGCACACTACCGGCTTCCGCCCAACAAGGGCACGATCACGCTCGAGCGCGTGTCGTGGGTGGCGCCGGAAGAGATCAAGGTCGCGGGGCCGGAAGAGCGGGCGTTGATCTATCGCGGCGGCGAGACCATCGCCTGGAAGGTCACCAAGGTGAATTGACGCCCGTCCGGCGTGGAGTGCGGCGGCAGGGCCGGGACGGATCGTCGTTAGCCGCAAAAGTCGTGCCCCCGGACCGGCTCGTTTCGCGGTCTGCATCTGCGCGGCCTGGGCGCGTCGGCGCGTGCGCTGGACGAGGACATCCGACGCGCAGGTGGGCTGGTGGACGTGAGGCGCGCGACCTGGTCGACCGGGTCTTGCGAAACGGACGTCGTGAAAGGAAGCGGAGGGGCGGACGGTAACGCGCCGGAGCGCCGCGACCGCAGGGTCGGGTCCGATCGTCGTTTCGGCTTTCGCCGTCATCCTTGCTTCCTGTGACACGCCGGCATTGTGGCGGCCGTGGCGATCGTGCTCGCGTCGTTGTCGCCCGCGCCGGGGCCGGCCTGCGCTGTCGTCGGAACGATTCCGATGGCGCGACGTTCTGGACCTGAGCGCCGCAGGGGTGGATGTACGCCCTGACGCGGTTCCATCCAGCAATCCACGGAGGCTACCATGCTGAGGCTTCTGGCCAGCGCGCTTGCGCTTGCATTGGTTTCGTCGCCCGCGCTGTCGCAGACCAGCAATCCGTCCGGATCCGGGCAGGTGACGGTGCCCAGCGGTCAGAACTCGGGCGCCGGAATCCCGGGTCAGCCGGGCAACAAGAACGGCCCGCCCGCCAAAGCACCTTCGGAGACGACCGGGGCCGGCGCGAGCGCACCGCCGGAAGCCAACCCCAACAATGATTCCATCCGCCAGCAGGACCCGGCGAAGATCCCGGGTATGCCGGGAAACAAGAGCGGGCCCGCGGTGAGGCCGCCGTCCGATTCGAGCGCGAAGTAGTCCGTCGCTTCGCGACGGGGTCGGACGACCGGGACGGCATCGCCCCGGCCGCGGCGCATGGCCGAAAGGCGCATGACGGCAAATCGAGATCGCGTCCGCTCCGCGCGCCTCGCCGCGGGGGCGGCGTCACGTCAGCGATGCGGAGCGCGCGAAACGCGGCGTGCTCCCAGCCGACGTCAGGCGCGCCCGCCGAGTGCCTGTGCGTCCGACCGCGCCATCCGTCGTCCGTCATTCTGATTTATCAACCTGTTCCAGGAACTGCGCCCCCGGTGACGGCGTTGCCGGCATACACCAGACGTGCCTCCGCACGATTGCTGCGCTGCGCCACATAACCCGATGGACCGCAACATGGATGAGAAACCCCAAGCCCACACCGGCGCCGAAGCCGCGCACCCCGCCGACCTTGCCGAAGCTGCCGCGTCGTCGACCGCTTCGAACGCGGGCGAGACGCTGAAGAATACCGGAGAGACGCTGAAGCAGGGCGCGCGCGACATCGCCGAACGCCAGAAGAAGACCGGAGCGGAGGCGCTCGGCGCGACCTCGCGCGCCATTCACGCTGCGGCTGCGGATATCGAGGCGCAATTGCCGCCCGCCGCCGGTCTTCTTCACGAAGGCGCGGCCCGGCTCGAGAGCGCGGCGGCGGCGCTGCGCGAGCGCAGCGTCGACGAGCTTGCGGATGAAGCCATGGAATTCGCCCGCGCGCGCCCCGCGACGTTCTTCGGTGCGGCGGTGCTGGCGGGCTTCGCGCTGTCGCGGTTCCTGAAGAGTTCGAACGGACGCACGATGCGACAGTGAGGAGATACGACCATGGCTGTGACGAACCTCAATCGCTCCGTGCCGGACATCCTGCGCGACCTTCTGATGCAGCTCACCACCTTGGTGCGCAAGGAAGGCCAGCTCGCACGCGCCGAAATCTCCGAAAACATCAGCCGGGCCGGCGGCGGAATGGCGCTCGTCGTGGTGGGGGCCGTGCTGCTCATTCCGGCTCTTGTGATCCTGCTGCAGGCGGCGGTCGCCGCGCTGGCCACGGAAGGATTCACGCCGGCGCAGTCGGCCGGGATCATCGGCGGGGCCACGCTGGTGATCGGCCTGATCCTGCTGGCGGTCGGGGTCGGCCGGCTCAAGGCCAGGAGCCTGATGCCCGACAGGACGATCAATCAACTTCAACGCGATGCGGCGGTGGCCAAGGAACAGATGAGGCAGGACGATGAGCGAGAGCGAGCAGCTTGAACGAGAGGCCGAACGGTGCCGGGTTCAGTTTTCCGAGACGTTGGATGAACTGCGGGCGCGGGTGACACCCGGAAACCTGGTCGACGAGGTGATCGAATATGCGCGCGAGTCGACCGGCGGCCGTTTCGCGGACAATCTCAGGCGGCAGATTGCCAACAATCCACTGCCCGTCGCCCTGATGGGCGCCAGCCTGACGTGGCTCATGCTCGGACGAAACCGGGCGAACGGTTCGGGCTCGGCGCAATCGTCGGGTTCGCCGCGCGGCTGGCGCGGGAGCGCCCCGGCGCACCAAAGCGTGCTGGGCGACACGCAGACGTTCCAGCAGGGTGTCGGCCATCCCGCGTCCCGACGCGCCACGGCCGCTGTGCATCACGGCGACGGCGCCGCCGGCGAAAGCGTGCTCGGCGATGCGCAGACGTTCCGGGAGGGGGTGCATCCGTCCGGAAGCGGCTGGTCGGACTATGCCTCCGATCTGCAATCGCGCGCCGGCGAGACAGCCAAGGAGTGGACGGACAGCGCGGCCGCTTCGGCCGGCGAAATGGCCTCGCAGGCCCAGGGGTATTGGCAGGATGCCAAGGCGCGCGCCGCGGACGCCGCGTCGCGTCTGTCCGCGGGCGCCGGCGACGCGGCCGGATCGGCGGCTTCCGGGGCGCGGGAGGGATTTGCCGTTGCCGCGCAGACCACGAGCGGATTCGCCGCGACGATCGGCAACTCGGCGGCAAACACGGGGCGCACGCTTGCTGCGCAGACCAGCAGCTTCGTGCAGTTGTGCCGCGAGCAGCCCCTGGTCCTGGCTGGGATCGGCGTGGCGATCGGCGCCGTGCTCGGCGCTGTCCTGCCGGGCACCAAGACCGAAGACCAGATGATGGGCGAGACCAGCGATCAGGCGAGACAGAAGGCCCAGGAGTTCGCCGCCCGGCAGGTGGACAAGGCGAGAGCAGTGGGCGAGCACGTGTACGAAGAAGCGCAGAGCGAAGCCGCCAAGCAGGGACTTACGCCGGAGGCGGTCGCCCACGAGGCAAAGCAGACGTCGGAGGAGATGTCCCCGCTGCATCCGCAGGCCGGGGAAGGCGCCGCGAGCCAGGGCGAGCGGGTGGATGTCGGCCACGAATGAGGTCGCGCAGCGGCGGAACGAGGCGGCAAGGCCCGGGGCGTGGATTCCCTCCGCCGTGCTGAGCGCGGCCGTGGTCGTGCTCGGTCTGGCGCGGAGTCCCTCGCGCAGCGACGTGCGCACGCGCGTCGAACCGGCTGCGCACCCGCACGGCGCGGCGGAGGCGATGGCGGGGGTGGGGACAATGGGCTGGGGCGACGCGCTGCGGGACGCGCTGCGGGAGGTGTGGGGCAACATCGGCACGCATCGCGTGCTCGCGATTGCGGCCGGGGTGACGTTCTACGCTCTGCTCGCGATTTTCCCCGCGATCGCTGCGCTCGTTTCCCTGTTCGGCCTTTTTGCCGACCCGGCGACGATCTCCTCTGAGGTCGGAAGCATGTCCTCGGTGGTGCCGGGCGGGGCCATCGAGGTCGTTCAGCAACAGATCGCCCATCTCGCCTCGGGCGGAGGCTCGAAACTGAGCCTGGCGTTCGTCGTCAGCCTCCTGATCTCGTTGTGGAGCGCCAATGCGGGCATGAAGGCGCTGTTCGATGCGCTCAACGTCGTCTACGACGCGCAGGAGCGCCGCGGTCTGCTCAGGCTGAACGCGATTTCGCTGTCGTTCACCCTTGCGGCGATTGTCTTTTTTCTGGTGGCAATGGGAGCCGTCGTCGTCGTTCCGCTGCTGCTGCAACATGTTTCGTTCGGGCCGACGCTCTCTGGCGTGCTGCGCTTTGCGCGGTGGCCGCTTCTGGTGGTCGGAACCGGTCTTGCGCTGGCGGTTCTCTGCCGCTTCGGGCCGGACCGCGACCACGCACGCTGGCGCTGGATCACCTGGGGGAGCGCCTCCGCGACCGTCGCGTGGCTCTGCGCCTCGCTGCTGTTCTCCTGGTACGCGGCCAATTTCGGCAGCTACAACAAGACCTACGGATCGCTCGGGGCGGCGGTCGGCTTCATGACCTGGATGTGGATTTCCACCACGGCGATCCTGCTCGGCGCCGAAATCGATGCCGTCATGGAACGAAGACACGACGGCACCGCGAGCGGACAGCCGCACCCGTAGCAAGGCCGTACCGCGCGGCCCGGGACCAGTCCGGTCCCCTCACACTCCCGCCAGCCCATTTGAAGCGCCGCCGCGCAGACCGGCGACGGTCCGGCAATCGATTGCAGCCATGGAAGTGGTCGGCCTTCCGACCACCCGTGCCATGCTGCACCGCCGAAGAAATTTCCACTATACTGAATTCTATTCGGCAATAAGGGAAAAATCTTGACCCGTTTCACGGACGCGTATGGATAGATCCCATGGATGGACAACCCGGTTTGGAAGACGCCCTGGACGTCGCTCGCACCGCCGAACCGGCGGCCGGCGAGCCGCAGGTGGCGCGGTCCTCCGGCGCGACGGGCAAGACGGCCGTTCGATCGGTCCAGCGCGCGTTCCTGATTCTCGACACGATCGCCGCCACGGGAGGCGAGGCCGGGCTCACCGAGATCGCCCAGCGCACGGGGCTCAAGGTTTCCACCTGTCACCACCTGCTGGCGACGCTGATCCAATGCGGGTACGCCGCGAAGCGGCGCGGGACCCGCTCCTACGTGCTGGGGTCGCGGATCCTCAGCCTGAGCACGATGTGCCTCAAGCAGGTCAACCTTCCGCAGCAGGCGCAGCGCGTGATCGAGACACTCAATGCGCGCACCCAGGAAGCCGTGCAGCTCGCGGTGCTGCAGGGGGACGATCTCGTTACCGTGATGCGCAAGGAGACCTTGCACGCCATCCGCATCGATGCCGGCACGGTCGGCAAGAGCGCGGCCGCCCACGCCACGGCGACCGGCAAGGCGATCCTCGCCTGGCTGCCGGAAGGGGAACTCATCCGCCTGGTCGAGGCGAGAGGCTTGCCGGCGTTCACGCCGAACACGATCACGGACTATGACAGGCTCGTCGAGGAGCTGCGCCTGGTGCGCCGGCGGGGCTACGCGGTCGACCGCGAGGAGTTCCAGCTCGGCGTGTGCTGCATCGGTGCGGCGATCCGCACGCCGTCCGGCACGGTCCTCGGCTCCATCAGCGTTTCGGCGCCGGTGTTCCGCGCCGACGAGAAGACGCTCGAGGCGATCCGCACGCAGGTGATCGCCGCGGCGCAGATGCTGTCCGCCGATCTCGCCGGCCATGGCCGGGCGGGCAACGGGGCGGCCGACGCTTCGACGAATTCTTGAGAGGAGACGTCCATGTATTCCCATCCTGGCGTAAGAACCGACCAGCGCTTTCCGATCCCGGACAAGATGCGCGCGTGGGTGCTCGGCGATCCCGGCCAGCTCAGCCTGGCCGAAAAGCCGGTGCCGGTGCCCGGAAAGGCGGAAGTCCTGGTGCGGATCGACGCCGTGGCGATCTGCGCCACCGACCTCGAGATCATCTATCACGGTCCGCCCGCGATGGTTCAGGGCGGCATGCCCTTCAACAAGGGCTGGACGCCGGGCCACGAATACATGGGCACCGTGGTGGCGCTCGGACCGGGCGTCGACGAATACAGGATCGGCGAGCGCGTCACCGTCGAGATTCATGCGGGTTGCGGCCAGTGCAAGCGCTGCCGCGAAGGCATGTACACCTCCTGCCACAACTACGGACTGAACTACGGCGACAGGAACAAAGGTCACCGGGCCAACGGCTTCACCACGGACGGCGGCTTTGCCGAATACGCCGTGAACAACATCAATACGCTCGTGCACATCTCCGACGAGATGTCGGACGAGGAGGCGACGCTCGTCGTCACCGCCGGCACCGCCATGTACGGCCTCACCGAGCTTGGCGGACTCGTCGCCGGCGAGAGCGTGGTCGTGACCGGCCCGGGCCCGATCGGGCTGATGGGCGTCGCGGTCGCCAAGGCGCTCGGCGCCTACCCGGTGATCCTCACCGGCACGCGCGACAACCGCCTGCAGATGGGTCTCGAACTCGGCGCGGATTTCGTCGTCAACGCCCGCAAGGAGGATCCGGTCGCGGCGGTTCGCAAGCTCAACGGCGGCAGGGGCGTCGACTACGTGCTCGAATGCTCGGGCGCCGCGAACGCCGTCAACGAGGCGGCGCAGATGGTCAACCGCGGCGGCAAGATCTGTCTCGCGGCGTTCCCGCACGAGCAGGTGCCGGTCGACATCGCCCACATCGTGCGCAACAACATCTATCTCTACGGCATCCGCGGAGAGGGCAAGAGCGCGACGCACCGCGCCGAAGCCTTCATGCGGCAGAAGCGCTTCGACGCCACCAAGATCCACACCCACACGTTCATGCTGGAGGATCTGCCGACCGCCCTGCGCTACGCGCGCGAACGCATCGAGGACGCGATCAAGGTCGTCGTCAAGATGCGCGGCTCGAAGACCACGCAGATCGCCGCGGAGTAGGGCGAAGGGGCGGCGATGCTGACCTGCGACACGTACGTCACGGCCCGCACGCTCGACGAGGCGTTCGACGCCCTCGCCGCGCACGCCGGCGCCTGCCGGCTGGTGGCGGGCGGCACCGATCTCCTGCCCTGGGCGCGGGAGGGACGGGCCGGCGACGTGCATGTGCCGATGCTGATCGACATCGGCCGCATTCCTGAACTGTGCGCGGTGGCGCTCGAGGGCGCGCGCATCCGCCTGGGCGCGGCGACGCCGATGCAGCGGTTTCTCGACCAGCCGAGGCTGCGCGCCGTGCTGCCGTGCATGCCGCACTGCACGGTGTGGTTTGCGGACGACCAGATCCGCGAGCAGGCGACGCTCGGCGGCACCCTGGACAATGCCTCGCCCGCCGCCGCCGCCTACCCGCCGCTGCTCGCGCTGGGGGCCGTCGCCTTGATCGCGGCGCGCCGCGACGGAAAGATCGAGAGGCGACGGCTGGCGTTGCAGGACTTCTACCGCGGACCGAACCGGACCGCTCTGGAGCCGGACGAGATCCTCGTCGCCGTCGAATGCGATGCGCTGCCGGGCTACGGAGGGTCGTTCCAGAAAGTCGGGCATCGCCGCTCGCTCGTCATTTCGGTGGCCTGCGTGGCCGCCGTGGTGAGGCTCGACGCGTCACGCCGCCGCTTCGACGACGTGCGTCTCGCGGTCGCCGGCGTCGGCCCGTCTCCGCAGCGGCTCGCGGACGTCGAGGCTTCGTTGCGCGGCGCTCCGATCGACGCGCGCACGATCGACCGGGCGGCTGCGATGCGGCTCGATCTGGTGCAATCGCGCACCCGCCAGGACTATCGCCGCGGCGTTCTGCGCGGCTTCATCGCCCGTGCTCTGACCGAGGCCGCCGCCGAAACCGGCGCGGAGGTCGAATCCGTGTCCGCCGATCTGGAGGCAATGTATGCCTGAGCTTCGCATCGAGATGACCGTCAACGGTCGCCCTGTGTCTCGCAGCGTCAGGCCGCACCGGCGCCTCGTCGACTTCCTGCGCGAGGACCTGCACCTGACCGGAACCAAGGAGGGCTGCGGGGCAGGAGAATGCGGCACCTGCTCGGTGTTCGTCGACGGCAGGTTGATGAAGTCCTGCCTGATGCCGGTCGCCAAGGCGCAGGGTGCCCGCATCGAGACGATCGAGGGACTTGCCCGCTCGGGCGAGCTCACGGTCCTGCAGAAGGCGTTCCACAAGTGCGGCGCAAGCCAGTGCGGCTACTGCATCCCCGGGATGGTGATGGCGGCGACCGCCGCGCTGCGGGCCAATCCGTTCGTCGGCGACGAGGAGATCAAGGAACGGCTCGGCGGCAACATCTGCCGTTGCACGGGATACCAGAAGATCTTCGAAGCGGTGGCGCTGGCGCGCGACGTCATCAATGGCCGCACGGAGGCGAGTGCGCTCGACGAAGTCGAGCAGCCCGACGGTCGCTTCATCGGCGCCAACGTCCGCCGCATCGATGCGCCGAGCAAGGTGTCGGGCGCGCTCAAATACGCGGGCGACATGACGATGCCGGGCATGCTGCACGTCCAGGTGCTGCGCAGCCCGCACGCGCATGCGCGCATCGTGTCGGTCGACACGTCGGAAGCCGAGGCGATGCAGGGCGTCGAAGGAGTCGTCACCGCGAAGGACGTGCCGGGCGAGAACGCGTTCGGCGTGTTCGTGCATGACCAGCCGATCATCACCGGCGACCGCGTCCGCTACGTCGGCGATCACGTCGCCGCCGTCGCCGCCGAGGACGTGGCGACGGCGCGCGAGGCGCTGCGGAGGATCAAGGTCGCCTACGAACCGCTTCCGGGCGTTTTCGACCCCGAGGAAGCGATGCGCCCGGGCGCCCCGGTGCTGCATGACTACGCGCCCGACAACCTCGTCATGCACATTCCGATCCGCAAGGGCGACGTCGGGAAAGGCTTTGCCGAGGCGGACCTCGTGGTCGAGGAAACCTACGAGACACAGCAGGTCGAGCACGCCTATCTCGAGCCGGAGGCGGGCCTCGCCTATGTGGATCACGACGGCGTCGTCACGGTCGTGTCTCCCAGCCAGAACATCACGCATCATCGCCAGATGCTCTCGGCGGCGCTGGCGCTGCCGATCAACCGCGTGCGCATGATCATGAGCCCGGTCGGCGGCGGCTTCGGCGGCAAGGAGGACATGATCTACCAGGGCATCCTGGCGCTCCTCGCGATCAAGACGCGCCGGCCGGTCCGGCTCGTCTATACGCGCGAGGAGTCGATCGCGACCACCGCCAAGCGCCATCCCTCGCGCACGCGCTGCCGCATGGGTCTGAAGAAGGACGGACGCATCACGGCGCTCGACATGCGGGTGATCTACGACGGCGGCGCCTACGGCATGTCGACCGAAGGCGTGGTGCGCAAGGGCGCGATCCTGGGCGCCGGCCCCTACGACATTCCGAACCTGAAGATCGACGCCTACGGTGTGTACACCAACAACACGCCCTCCGGCGCGTTCCGCAGCTTCGGTTCGCTGCAGACGCAGTTCGCGACCGAGTCCCACCTCGACATCTGCGCCGAGAGGCTCGGGCTCGACCCGTTCGAGATCAGGCGCATCAATGCCATGCGGGACGGCGCCACCACCCACACCAGGCAGAAGCTCGGCTCCGTCGCCTTCACCCGCGTGCTCGACGCGGCTGCGGCGGCTTCGCGCTGGGAGCCCGGCGCGCCGACGTCGCGGGGAGAGACGCGCCGCGATCTCGACGGCGGGGACGTGCGTGCGCCGTGCCGGCTCGGCGCGCGCTTTGCAACGCTCGACGCGGCGGCGGATTCAACGTCCGAGAAGGTGGCCTGACATGGCGAAGAAGCGCGGACGCGGCATGGCCGGCGGCTGGTACGGGATCGCCCGCACGGCGACGGTGGACCGCGCGGGCGCGTGGGTCGAACTCGACGACGGCGGCACCGCCAAGATCAGCACCGGGGTGACCGAGATCGGCGAGGGCATCCTGACCGTGCTGGCGCAGATCGCGGCCGAAGAGCTCGGCATTCACCCCAGCGACGTCACGATCGGCGACAACGACACCGCGCGTACCCCGGAGGCGGCGCATGCCGGCGCCACGCGGCAGACGTACATGATCGGCAACTCGGTCGCGCTCGCCTGCCGCGAGGCGCGGGCCCGACTGTTCGACGTGCTGGCGAAGGAATGGAATGTCGACGCCGCCCTGATCGAGGCCGGCAGTCGCGAGGTTTGGGCGAGAGGGACCAATCATCGCACCTCGATGAAAGTCGCGGTCGACCTGTGCAAGAAGAAAGGGGTGGTGCCGGTCGGCTCCGCCTCGTTTGGGACCGACACGGGCGGGCTCGATCCCGTCGACGGCAGCGGAAAGCCTTGGCAGGCCTACGTGTTCGGCTGCCAGGTGGCCGAGGTCGAGGTCGACACGATCACCGGGGAGGTGCAGGTGCTGGGGATCTGGGCCGCGCACGACGTCGGCCGCGCGGTCAATCCCCGCGGCGTCGAAGGCCAGATCGAGGGTGGGGTGGTGCAGGCGCTCGGCCAGGCGCTGATGGAGGACTACCGGACCGTCGAAGGCCACACGACGACGCCCGGGTTTGCCAAGTACATCCTGCCGACCGCGCTTGACGTTCCAAAGGTCACATCGGTCATTGTCGAGGACCCGGACCCGATCGGACCGCTCGGCGTGAAGGGCATCGGAGAGCCCGCGATGGTGCCGACCATTCCGGCCATCATGAACGCCATCTACGATGCGGTCGGCGTGCGCATCACCTCGTTGCCTGCGACCCCGGAGCGGGTCAGGGCGGCGCTTCGCGAGAAAGAGAATCTCGCCCGTCATCAGCAAACGGACACAATCGCGTAGTTTTACGGCGGCGGTGCAACCGATTTGGAACGGACAAATGGAATCGCAAGAGGGTCAGTGGTGCAGAGCAGGGAGGAGTGACATGCGAGACAGAGCTTTCCAGCCTTTGAAATTGTTCAATCTGGCCATCGCGGCCGCCGCAGTGGTCGCGGTTCCGGCCGTCGCGCGCGCGGAGTTTCCGGAAAAGCCGGTCGAGATGACGGTCCTGTTCGGCGGCTCGGCGCAGACGACGGCGCAGGTGCTCGCAGACCTGATGTCGAAAAAGCTGGGCGGACCGGTGGTCGCGGTCAGCCGCACCGGCGGCGGCGGCGCCGTCGGGTACACCTACGTCAAGAACACGTCGCCCGACGGCTACAACATCGTCTGGAACTCGAACTCGATTTCCACCGTGCACTATCAGGGCAACCTGCCGTTCGACTACAAGGCGTTCGTGCCGATCGCCCAGGTCAGCCTCGAAGTCCCCGCGGTCGCGGTCAATTCCAACTCCGGTTGGAAGACGCTGCATGAGATGGTCGCCGACGCGAAGAAGACCGGCAAGCGCCTGAAGGTCGGCATTTCGGGCTTCGGGTCCTTCACGCATCTGACCTCGGCGGCGCTGTTCAACCGGCTCGGCCTGCAGGTGACCTATGTGCCGTACGGCGAGGGTCGCGCGCCGGCCGAGCTGCTCGGCAACCGCATCGACGTGGCGGTGCAATGGCCCAACCAGTTTGTGGCCGAAGCAAAGGCCGGCAAGCTCAACATCCTGTGTGTGACGAGCGCCAAGCGTATCCCGCTGTTGCCGCAGACTCCGTCCTGCGGGGAAGCGGGCGCCAAGGGGCTCGACATCACCATGTGGCGCGGGCTTGCCGCACCCGGAGGCACGCCGCCGGCCGTGATCAAGAGGCTGGAGGAGGCCGCCAAGGAAGCGGTTGCCTCGCCCGAGTTCAAGAAGGCGGGCGAAAACCTCGGATTCACGCCGGCGTTCCTGCCGGGCAATGAATTCGGCAAGGTCGTTCAGAGAGACGATGCCGAGATTTCGAAGCTCATGACCGAGCTCAACCTGAAGAAGAAATGAGGCGGCCGATGAAGGAGCACGTCCGCGACCGGGTCGTCGGCATCGTTCTGGTTGCCTTCGCCGCCGTGTGGTGCGGCACGGTCTGGATGACGGTGCCGAACAACTACGGCGAGGCCCTGGTCGGGCCGCGCGACGTGCCGTTCGGGCTCGGAATTGCGCTGGCGGCGCTCGCGCTCGCGCTCATCGGCACCAGCTACGTCCGCGAGGCGACCGGTGCCGGCGACGCCGGGAAGAGCGCGCCGCCGAACGCGCACAGGAGCGATCCGAAGAGCGAATGGTGGGCCGTGGGCGTCGTCGCCGGCTCACTGCTCGCCTATGCGCTGTTCATGGAATGGTTCGGATTCGTGCTGGCAACCATCGTGGTGCTCGTCGGGCTGCTGCGTCTGGCGCTCGGCGTGCGATCGCTGCCGGTCATCATCGGAATGTCCCTGAGCATGAGCTTCGGCGTCTATTTCGTGATGGGGGGACTGATGGGCGTCTATCTTCCCCACGGCACGATCATCTCCTTCTTCTGAAAGCCAGCCGATGGAACACCTCGTCACTGCGATCGCTGGATCGACCACGCCGGAAGCGCTCGGCGCGATGCTGCTGGGCTCCATTGTGGGCATTGTGTTCGGGGCGATCCCCGGCCTCACCTACACGATGGCGCTGGCGCTCGTCATGCCGTTCACCTTCGGCATGGCGCAGGTGCCGGCCATCGGCCTCCTGCTCGCCACCTACATCGGCGGCATGACCGGCGGCTGCATCTCGGCCATCCTGATCGGCATTCCGGGAACACCATCGACCGCGGCCACCGTGATCGACGGCTTTCCGATGGCGAAGAAGGGGCAGGCGAGCCTCGCTTGCGGCACCTCCGTGGTCGCGTCGGCCTTCGGCGGTCTGTTCAGCCTCATCATCATGGTCGCGTCCGTGGAGGTGATCGCGCGCGTGGCGATCGCCTTCGGTCCGGCGGAAATCTTCGCGCTCGTCGTCTTCGGCCTGTCGACCATCTGCGGCCTGTCCGAAAGCTCGCTCCTGCGCGGCGTGATCGCCGGCATGATCGGACTGATGGCGACCACCATCGGTCAGGACTCGATCGACGGCGTCGCCCGGCTCACCTTCGGTTCGATCACGATGCTGCAGGGCGTCGATATCGTCGTCGCCATGGTCGGCCTGTTCGCCATCCCGCAGGTGATCAACACGCTGACGGAATTCCGCCGCGGCGGCGCCAAGCCGGTCGACCCGCAGAGCGTCAAGGTCGAGCTGCCGTCGTGGAAGCTCCTGTGGCAGAACTTCAGCCTGATGGTGCGCACGTCCGCGCTCGGCACCCTGGTCGGCCTGGTGCCCGGCGCGCACGGGCCGGTCGCCGCGTTCCTCGCCTATGACCACGCCAAGCGTTTCGCCAAGGATCCGGAGAGCTTCGGCAAAGGCGACATCCGCGGCGTCATCGCGCCCGAATGCGCCAATCACTCCGTCACCGGCGGCGCCATGATCCCGATGCTCAGCCTCGGCTTTCCGGGCGACCCCGCGACTGCGCTCATTCTGGGCGGCCTCCTGATCCACGGCCTGCAACCCGGCCCGCTGCTGTTCACCGAGCACCCGGCCATCGTCTACACGATCTATGTCGAGATCATCATCGGCTACGTGATGGTGTGCCTCATTCAGCTCTACGGCGTGCGGCTGTTCGTGCGCACCCTGATGGTGCCTTCCCATCTGCTCGCGGTCGGCATCATGGTGATGTGCATCGTCGGCTCGTACGCGATCCGCAACTCCTTCCTCGACGTCTACGTCATGCTCGGCATCGGGCTGCTCGGGTACGTTCTGCAGCGGGTCCGCATTCCGGTGACGCCGATCGTGCTCGGCCTCGTGCTCGGCGGTACGATGGAGCGCGAATTCCGCACGGCGCTGTTGATGTCGGAAGGCGACTTCTCGGTGTTCTACACGTCACCGACCGCAATGCTGTTCTTCGGCCTGACCATCGTGATCTTCGCGGTTCATATCATCGGCAACCGGCGCGGCCGCAAGCTGCGCCGGCAGGAGGCATGACAC
Source organism: uncultured Hyphomicrobiales bacterium (assembly GCA_964538565.1). GTDB lineage: Bacteria > Pseudomonadota > Alphaproteobacteria > Rhizobiales > Xanthobacteraceae > CAYVBN01. The sequence goes on from CAZIGW010000089.1 coordinate 61,009, forward strand.
GTGCTCACCCGTACTCCTGAAAGCGACATCCGGCGACGGATGAGGGAGCGTGCCCGGGCGATCGCCAAGGCCGGCGGCCTCGCGTCCGCGATCGCGGCCGGAGCGGTGCCGAAGCTGGTCGAGACCACGCTGGCCGAGGCCCTGGTTCTGGGACTGCTGAAGCAGGGGGTGCGCAAGTATCTGGCGATCTTCGGCCACGGGTCGACCGAGCTCGGCGACGTGCTGCGCGTGTACGAGGAAGAGGGCGTCACGCGCACGTTCAATTGCCGCAACGAGGTCGCCATGGCGCACGCGGCGACGGCGCTTCGCTGGCAATACGCAGAGGTGCCGGCCGTCGTGACGTCGATCGGGCCGGGCGCGCTGCAGGCGCTTGCCGGTTCGCTCGCCGCGGCCTCGAACGGCGTCGGCGTCTATCACATCTACGGCGACGAAACCACCTTCGGCGAAGGCTACAACATGCAGCAGGTGCCGAAGGAGGAGCAGGGCCTGTTCGGCCGCATGACCGCCTTGATGGGCCGGTCCTACGTGCTGCATACGCCCGAGGCGGTGCGTGACGCGCTGCGCCGCGGATCGCAGCAGGTCTTTCATCCCTATCGCGCCGGGCCTTTCTATCTGCTGCTGCCGCTCAACACGCAGCCCTCGGTGACGACGGTGAACGTCGAGGCGCTGCCCGAGCGCCCGCGCCTGCCGCCGATGGCGCCGGCCGACGACGCCGCGCTCGATGCTGCCGCCGATCTCATATCGAGGACGGCGCGCGTGGCTATCAAGGCGGGCGGCGGCGCGCGCGGGCACGACGCCGCGGTTCGGCGGCTTGCCGAGGCCGCCGGCGCCGCCGTGGTGCTCTCCCCCGGATCGACCGGCGTGCTGCCGGACGGGCATCGGCAGAACATGCACGTCGGCGGCTCGAAGGGCTCGATCAGCGGCAACTACGCCATGGGTGAGGCGGAGGTCGTGATCATCATCGGCTCGCGCGCCGTGTGCCAGGCCGACTGCTCGGGCATCGGCTACAGGTCGGCGCGGGCGGTGATCAACATCAACGGCGATATCGCCGACGCCCTGCACTACAACCACACGATCGCGCTGACGGGCGACATTTCCGCGGTGGCCGGACGGCTTGCCGATAAGCTCGCCGCGCGCCAGCGCCTGACGGACGGCAAGCGCGCCTGGCTCGATGCCTGCGCGGCCAAGAAGGCGGAATGGACCGCCTACAAGGCCGAGCGCTTCGCCGCGGCGCCGATGCTCGATCCGGTGTGGCAGCGCCCGGTGCTGACGCAGCCGGCGGCGATCAAGATCGTCGCCGATTTCGCCAAGCGCGTCGGCGCCGCCAAGCTGTTCGACGCCGGCGACGTGCAGGCCAATGGATTCCAGATCGTCGAGGACGACCGCACGGGCGACACGTTCACGGAGAGCGGCGCCTCCTACATGGGCTTTGCGGCGAGCGGCGTGCTTGCTTCGGGGCTCGCGGATCGGCCGCGCTACACGATCGCGTTCAGCGGCGATGGTTCCTTCATGATGAACCCGCAGATCCTGATCGACGCGGTCGAACACGGCGCGCGCGGCATGGTGGTGATCTTCGACAACCGCCGCATGGCCGCCATCACCGGGCTGCAGCAGGCGCAATACGGCGCCGAATTCCGCACCAACGACGGCGTGGCCGTCGATTACGTCAAGCTCGCCGGCGCGGTGAGCGGCGTCCTCGCGCTCCATGCCGGATTCGATGCCGAGACGCTGCGTGCCGTGCTCGAGAAGGCGCATTCGCACGACGGCCTCTCGGTCGTGCACGTTCCGGTCTACTGCGGGAACGACCCCCGCGCCGGACTGGGAGCGTGGGGCTCGTGGAACGTCGGCAACTGGTGCGACGACGTCCAGGCGCAGTGGATCAAACAGGACTTGTGAGGCGCACGTGTACTCCTACCAGGATTTTGGTCTTTACATCGGAGGCTCTTGGGGACCCGCGGCCGACCGCAACACCAAGCCGGTGATCGACCCGGCCTCCGAGGACGTCGTCGGCACCGTGCCGGACGCCACCGCCGAGGACCTCGACCGCGCGCTCGCCGCTGCCGAGCGCGGCTTCGCGCTCTGGCGCCGCGTGCAGCCGTGGGAAAGGGCGGCGAAGATCCGCCGCATCGGCGACCTGCTGCGCGCCCGCATCGACGAACTCGCGGTGCTGATGTCGGTCGAGACCGGCAAGCCGATCGCCGAAGCCAGGGGCGAGTGGGGTGCGACCGCCGATCAGTTCGAGTGGTACGCCGAGGAGAGCAAGCGCATCTACGGACAGATCTTCGACGGACGGCAGGCGGACGTGCGCCTGAGCGTGATCTACCAGCCTGTCGGTGTCGTCGCCGCCTTCACGGCCTGGAATTTCCCGGCGCTGCTGCCCGCGCGCAAGATCGCCGCCGCGCTCGCCGCCGGCTGCTCGACGATCCTCAAGCCGGCCGGCGAGGCGCCCGGTTCGGCCATGGCCATCATTCAGGCGTGCCACGACGCCGGGATTCCGGGGGGCGTCGTCAATCTGGTCACCGGCAATTCGCGACGCATCTCCGAGCATCTCCTGCGCTCGCCGATCGTGCGCAAGGTCTCGCTCACCGGCTCGGTCCCGGTCGGCAAGGAGATCCTGCGGCTCGCGGCCGAGGGCGTGAAGAAGGTGTCGATGGAGCTCGGCGGCCACGCGCCGGTTCTGGTGTTCGAGGACGCCGATCCGGTCGCGGCGGCGGAGACCTGCGCGACCACGAAGTTCCGCAACTGCGGCCAGGTCTGCATCTCGCCGAGCCGCTTCTACGTGCACGAGACGCTCTATGACGCCTTCGCGGCGCGCTTCGCCGAGGTGGCCAAGGGTCTCAAGCTCGGCTGCGGCCGCGACGAGGGCGTCAACATGGGGCCGCTCGCCAACGCGCGCGGGCTCGAGAACGCCAAGGCGCTGGTCGCCGACGCGGTGGCGCGCGGCGCCGAGGTCTTGGCCGGCGGCCGCCAGGCGCCGGGCTTCAATCGCGGTTTCTTCTTCGAGCCGACCGTTCTCGGCCGCGTCCCGGACGATGCCCGCATCATGATCGACGAGCCGTTCGGCCCGGTCGCCCCGATCGCGACCTTCACGGATTTCGACGACGTCGTCGCCCGCGCCAACGCCCTGCCGTTCGGGCTCGCCGGCTACGTGTTCACCAGGAGCCTGCGCACTGCGACGCTCGCCTCGGAAGCGCTCGAGGTCGGCATGGTGGGCATCAACGACATGCTGCTCGCCACCGCCGAGGCGCCGTTCGGCGGGGTGAAGGAAAGCGGCATGGGCCGCGAGGGCGGGGCCCTCGGCATTCGCGACTATCTCGAACCCAAGTACATCAAGACGCGCCTATGATGGGTCGACACCGCGACTCCGGGGCAGAACGATCGGAATGAGCGAGCAGAACCAGGGCATCGGCCGAGGCCTCACCAATTACGGCGACCGCGATTTCTCCCTCTATCTGCGCCGCTCGTTCGCGCGCTCGATGGGCTATTCGGCGGAGTTCCTGCGCAAGCCGGTCATCGGCATCGCCTATACGCCGAGCGGGTTCAACAACTGCCACAGGCATTTCCCCGAACTGCTCGAGGCGGTGAAGCGCGGCGTGATCGCCGCCGGGGCGCTGCCGCTCGAATTCCCGACCGTCTCGCTCGGCGAAGTGTTCCTGAGCCCCACCAGCCTTCGCTATCGCAACCTGATGGCGATGGACACGGAGGAGATGATCCGTGCCCAGCCGATGGACGCGGTGGTGCTGATGGGTGGCTGCGACAAGACCGTGCCGGCCCAGCTCATGGGCGCGGTGTCGGCGAAGCTGCCGGCGATCCAGCTCATCGGCGGGCCGATGATGACGGGTCGTCATCGCGGCGAGCGGCTCGGCGCCTGCACCGACTGCCGCCGCTTCTGGGCGAAGTTCCGCGCCGGCGACATCGACCAAAGCGAGATCGACACCATCGAGGGGAGCCTCGCGACGACGGCCGGCACCTGCGCGGTGATGGGGACCGCCTCCACCATGGCCTGTATCGCCGAGGCGCTCGGGATGACGCTTCCGGGCACGGCCGCCATCCCGGCCGTGCACGCCGATCGCCTGCGCGCCGCCGAAGCGACCGGAGCTGCCGCCGTGCGGCTGATCGGGTCGGCGCTGACCCCCGACAAGATCGTGAACGCGGCCTCGGTCGAGAACGCGCTGCGGGTCCTGCTCGCGCTCGGCGGCTCGACCAACGCGATCATCCACCTGACGGCGATTGCCGGGCGGGCCGGCGTGCGGATCACCCTGGATCAGCTCAACACGCTGTCGGACACGACGCCGGTGCTGGTCAATCTCAAGCCGGTCGGGCAGCACTACATGGAGGACTTCCACGCGGCCGGCGGCATGGGCGCTGTGCTGCGCGAACTGCGACCGCTGCTCAATCTCGACGTGATCACGGTGACCGGGGAGACGCTGCGTCAGCGGCTCGACCTGGGCAGCAACGACTATGTCGATCACGCCATCATCGCCAAGCGCGAGGCTCCGCTCGAGCCCGAGGGCGGGCTGGTCGCGCTGTTCGGCAACCTGGCGCCGCGTGGCGCGCTCCTCAAGCGCTCCGCGGCCGACGCCCGCCTGTTCGAGCGCGAGGGGCGGGCGGTCGTGTTCTCCTCGCTTCAGGATCTCGCCGAGCGGATCGACGACCCGGGGCTTGACGTGGCGGCGGACGATTTCCTCGTGCTGCAAAATGCCGGTCCGCACAGCGCCTCGGGCATGCCTGAAGCCGGCTACCTGCCGATCCCCAAGAAGCTCGCCGCCAAGGGCGTGAAGGACATGGTGCGCATTTCCGACGCGCGCATGAGCGGCACCGCCTTCGGCACGATCGTGCTGCACGTGACGCCGGACGCGGCCTCCGGAGGCCCGCTCGGGCTCGTGCGCACCGGTGATCGCATCCGCCTGTCGGTCAAGGCCCGTCGGATCGAGCTCATGGTGAGCGACGAGGAGCTCGCGGCGCGGCGCAAGGCGGCCCCGCCGACGGCGGAACGGCCCGCGCGAGGCTACGCCAGGCTCCATGCCGAGCACGTGCTCGGCGCCGACGACGGCTGCGATTTCGATTTCATGCGCCCCTGAACGGGTGATCCGGCGAGGCGAAACCCGTTCGCCGACAGGATCGTGCGCCCGTTCATCCGATTGGAGCGCGAACCGACGCAAAGCCGGTGCCGCGTTCGGGATCGCGCTGCCGAAGGCCTGCGCGGCGGGCCCGGTCGGCGCACGCGTCGTCCTTTGCGGCAAGATCACGCCAAGTTGTTCGCCCGTCCGGCGTGCTCTCGTCACGGCGGGCTGACGGTAAGAGAGGCGGCCGACGGCATTTTTCGCACCTACGGAAGTCACGATGGTGCCTGGCGTAAACTGGCGGAGCCTTATAATTGTCCTTGCGCTGCCATAATTCTGGTAGAAGGATCACGCTCAGGCAGGACCTGGATCCCTACAAGGCAATAGAACGAGTTCTCGGGGAGGGGGCGTTGATGCGCAGTCGTCTCGTTGTCGCGGGTGTGGTTGTATCGGCGATCGGATTGTTCGCCGGCAAGTTGATTGCGCAAGAGGTGCCGCAATCCATCCAGGAAGTTCGCACCGACGACGCTCTGCGCGTGAGCAAGAACGCCTGGACGGTCGGCATCGTGGGCGGCCTGATGTCGGGCACCTACATGCGTTTCGTCGACGAGATGGCCCAGGCGCTGGACGACGGCGACAACCTGCGCATCCTGCCGATCGTCTCCTACGGCGCGGCGTCCAATCTGGACGATCTGCTTTACCTTCGCGGGGTTGATGCAGCGGTCACGCAGTCGGACGTCTTCGAATACTTCCGGACGCAGCGCAAGACCGCCAATCTCGACCGCCGCGTCAACTACATCATCCGGTTGCCGATCTCCGAATTGCACATTCTGGCGCGGGACGAGATCCAAACGCTTGCGGATCTGCGCGGCAAGAAGGTCAATTTCGGCCCCGCCGGCACGGGTGCGAGCCTGACGGGCAACATCGTGCTCCAGCGGCTCGGCATCAAGGTCCAGGAGCTCAACCTCGACAATCCGACCGCGCTGCAGAAGCTGAAGGCAGGCGAGATCGACGCGCTCGCGCGGGTCGTGCCCAAGCCGATCCAGTTCTTCTCGAACATCCCGCCGAATTCGGGTCTGCATCTGTTGAACATCCCGTTCACCAAGATGTTCGCCGACTTCTACACGCTGGGTGAGTTCACCAGCAAGGAATACCCGAACCTCCTGCAAGGTAAGGAGCAGATCGACACGATCGCGGTCCCGGCCGTGCTGGCGGTCTACAACTGGCCGGAAAAGTCGGATCGCTACCGCAAGGTCCAGCGCTTCATCGAATATCTGTTCACGCACTGGGACAAGTTCCAGCACCCGCCCTACCACCCGAAGTGGAAGGACATCAACCTGGCGAGCACCGTTCCGGGATGGACACGGTTCAAGGTGGCGCAGGACATGCTGCAGCGCCTCCAGACGCAGCAGCAGCAGTCCGACTTCGACGCGTTCGTGAGCAAGCAATCGCACATGCCGAGCAGTCCCGAAGAACGGGAGGCGCTGTTCCGCAGCTTCCTCCAGTGGCGCGAGGGATCCGGAAAGCGTTGAGGCGATAAGGCGTTGGCCGGGAAGGCTGGCCATTGACCGCAGGACGGATATCAGCGAAACGGGCCCCCTTCGGGGCCCGTTTTGCTTTCCGTCATTTCTGGACGGCCTGCCCGGGCCCAATGCCGGCGACGAGCTCGTGCGGCATGACCGGCGTCTGCCGAATCCGGATCCCGAAGGGCTGCAGCGCGTCTTCGATCGCCGAGATCACGGCGGCCGCGGCCGGCACGGTCCCGACTTCTCCGACGCCCTTGGCGCCGAGCGGATTGAGCGGGGAAGGGGACTCCTGGTAGATCGTCTCGACGGCGGGCACCTCCGCGGCGGTCGGCAACAGATAGTCGGCGAACGTGGTCGTCAGCGGCTGCCCGGTCTCGTCGTAGATCATTTCCTCCAGGATCGCGTTGCCGATCCCGTGCACGACTCCGCCGTGCACCTGGCCCTCGACGATCGCCGGATTGATGAGCTTCCCCGAGTCCTGCGCGGCCACGTAGCGCAGGATGCGCACGCCGCCCGTTTCGATGTCGACCTCGACCTCCGCCACGTGGCAGGCGTTGGCGTAGGCGAGCGCGTCGGTGCGGAAATGGGTGCTCGCCTCGCGCCCGGGCTCGAGCCCCTCGGGAAACGCATAGCCCGGCGCCCCTTGGAGCACGCGCGCGACCTCGCCAAGCGGCACCGCGAGCTGCGGTGCGCCCACGACGCGGATCATTCCGTCGACGACCTCGAGATCCTGTTCGGCGACTTCGAGCATGTGGCCCGCGAGGGTCTTCGCCTTCTGGATCACGGCTTTGGCCGACAGCATGACGGAGGAGCCGGCGGTGACGAGCTGGCGGCTGGCAAAGCCGCCGAGGCCGAGCGGGACGCCCGAGGTGTCGCCCGAGACAACCGTGACCAATTCGGGACGTACCCCGAGCTGCTCGGCGCAGATCTGCGCCAGCGCCGTGTGCAGACCTTGCCCCATGGCGGCCGCGCCGGTGAACACCGAGACGCGGCCCGAGGGCGCGACGCGCACGCTGCCGGATTCGAACGGGCCGCGGCCCGTGCCCTTGACCGCATTGGCGACGCCGATGCCGAGATAGCGGCCCTCGCGGCGCGCCTGCGCCTGCCGTTGCCGGAAGTCCTCCCAACCGGCGGCGGCAAGCGCGGCCGCCTGGCATGCCGGATAGTCGCCGCTGTCGTACACGATGGAGGCGCCCGAGCGTGCCTTGAGCGGCTTCTCGTACGGCATCTTCTCCGGCGGGATCAGGTTTCGGCGCCGCACCTCCGCACGGTCGAGGCGCAATTCGCGCGCGAGCAGGTCCATCAGGCGCTCCATCGCGAAGGCCGCCTGCGGATAGCCCGCGCCGCGCACCGAGGAGACCGGGACCTTGTTGGTGAGGGCGACCACGACCTCCATGGCCATGGCGGGCACCACGTACGGGCCGGTGACCGCCGAGGCCGAGTTGTAGGGCAGATTGACGTCCTGCAGGGCGTATGCGCCCTGGTCGTGCAGCAGGCGACCGCGCACGCCGAGGACACGCCCGTCCGCATCCGCGGCAATCTCCATCGACCAGTATTGGTCGCGCTCCTGAACCGCGTTGGTGAAATGCTCGCGCCGGTCCTCGATCCAGCGCACCGGACGGCGAAGCAGCCTCGCGGCGGCGCAGACCGCCACATCCTCGGACTAGACGCAGAGCTTCGGGCCGAATCCGCCGCCGACGTCGGGAGTCGCCACTCGCAGGCTGTGCTCGTCGAGCCCGAGCAGGGCCGCGAGCGTGTGAAAGAGATCGTGCGCCTTCTGGGTCGAGGCCCAGACCGTGAGGCCGCCGTCGGCCCGCCGGTATTCGGCCAGGATGCCGCGGCCCTCGATCGGATGGGCGGCTCCGCGATGCTGGCGCAACTCCTCGCGAAAGACGTGCGCGGCCTGCCGGAACGCCTGGTCGGCGTCGCCGTAGCCGAGGCGGTAGGAAGCGACGATGTTCGACGCCAGTTCGCGTCGCACAAGCACGCCGCCGGGGTCGGCCGATTGCCGGCAGTCGGCGACCGAGGCGAGCGGCTCGTAATCCACCTCGACCAGCGCCGCCGCGTCCTCGGCGACATAGCGGCTGTCGGCGAGAACGAGCGCGACCGGCTCGCCCACGTACGAGACCTCGCCGTTCGCCAGGGCGAACGGCCAGCATCGGTCGAGCCGCGAGCCGGAATTCGAGCGGCGGATCATCCTCCGCTCGGTCATGACCGGAACGAGATCCTCGAGCGTGAGCACCGCGTGCACGCCCGCCAGCGCCCGCGCCGCGCCGGTCTCGACGCGGCGGATGAGCGCGTGCGGGTGGGGGCTGCGGACGAAAGCCGCCTCGATCGCGCCCGGCACGTCGATATCGGCCACGAACCGCGCTGTTCCGGTGAGCAGCGGAAGGTCCTCGAGGCGCGCAATCGGGGATCCGACGATCACCATGGGGTGACTTTCGCACGTATGGACGCCGGCCGCATGGGCTGCGGCCGTGGCTGGATGGCCGCGCCGCCAATCAGTTGCTGGAGATCGCCTTGGCGGCCTTGGCGACGACGTCCTTCGGGGTGCGGTAGAGATCGGCGAGAATCGCCTCGATCGTCGCCGCGTTCACCGGGTTCACGTCGAGCTTCATCTTGTCGGCATCGGCGAGAAAATCCGGATCGCGCATGGTGGCGTCGAACGCGTCGACGAGCGCCTTCCGGCGGTCCTCCGGAATGTCCGGCGGGGCCGCGAACGGCCGCGCCATCGCCTGGCTGGCGAGGATCAGGTTGAGGATCTGCCGCTGCTCCTGGTTGCGCGCAAGCTCGGTGACCAGCGGGACCGACTGCAGGTCCGGATCCTTTTTCAGCGCGGCCTGGATCGGCACATTGATCTTCTTCGACTTGATCCATTCGGCGCGGCGGCTCTTGATGGTGCTCCAGGAGATCCCGCAAAGGCCGTCGACCTCGCCGCTTTCCATCGCCAGCATGATGTTGCTGGTCCCGGGATATCCGGAGATGAGCTTGATCGGCGCACCGAACACGTTCTTGTAGAGCAGGGCGAAGATGTCGGGGTCGGAGCCGGCGCCTTCGCCGCCGGCGCTGAAGGGCTTCGCCAGCATGTCGTTCCACGTCTTGATCGGCGACGTGTGCCAGGTGATGCAGACGCTGACGTCGTTGGTGATGCTGCCGAGCCAGGTGAATTTCGTGCCGTCGAATTGCGCGCCGGTCAGCAGCGGCGCGATCGCCATGCTGCGCGAGAATGTCCCGATCACCGAGCCGTCGCGCGGGGCCACGTTGTAGAGATAGAGCGCGGCGCGCAGGCTTCCGGCGCCGTCGCGGTTCTGCGGGATGATCGAGGGTTGGCCGGGAATGTGCTTGCCGAGGTGGCGCGCCAGCGTGCGGGCGAATATGTCGTAGCCGCCGCCGCTGCTGTAGCCGATCACCATCGTGATGCTGTGGCCGCGATAGAACTCCTCGACGGTCTCGGCGAGCGCGGACGCCGCCAGCAGGAGCGTGGAGGCCATCAGGGCCAGGACGGGGAGGATGAGAAGACTGACTCGCGACCTTAGCCCGCCGCGCGGCCGCGGCGGCGTTTCAAGCACCTCTGTCATGCCCACCTCCCTGGTCCAGCGACCGATTTCCGTCCCTCGCCGCCGCGTTCGTGATGCGCGATGGACCGAAAGCAAGTCTGCACCGGATCGTTTGCGAGCGCCATGGCCGCAGCGTCAGGGGCCCCGGAAGGCCGCAACGGATGAAGCAAGACCCGGGCCGGCATTGGCCGCCGTCACGGTGGGGAAAGAACGTCCGAGCAAGTCCGGAAGGGTGAGCCGGGCGTATTGCGGCAGGCGAACGCCGCCCAGGCGGCACCCGGCCGGTGTCCGCGATCAGGATGGCCCGATCTCATTGCGCCGGCTCCATCCCCTTGGCGTGAAGCACGGCGGCGGCCGCCGGCCTGGTGAAGGTCCGGACCAGGGCCTCCGCGGCATCTCTGTTTGCCGTCGTCGCGCTCAGGCCGGCCGTATAGGTCGTGGTGTTCTGGATGACCGCCGGCAGAGGGCCGACGAGCGTCACGCCCTTCACCGGGACGATCTCGCTGACCTGATGCAGGCCGAGTTCCGCCTCCCCGCTGAGGATCAGGTCGGCGACATGGCCGCCCTTCTTGAGCTTCGCCTTCGGACGGATCTGATCGGCGATGCCGAGCCGGTCGAGCAGCTTGTCGATGTAGATCCCGCTCGAGCCGCCGCTCGCCGGGTCGATGTAGGCCACCGACTTCGCCGCAAGCAGCGCCCGCTTGAAGGCCTCGACCGTGCTCACATCGGGCTTGGACGCGCCTTCCTTGACCATGACTCCGACGCCGACCGTGGCGACGTTGGTCGCGGTGCCGGCGGCGATCTTGCCCTTGTCGGTGAGATCCTTGACGACCGCCGGGGTAATCACCGCGAGGTCGAACGTCTCGCCGCCCTCGATGCGCCGCTTCAGCGCGCCCGCGGTTTCGTTCTCGACCACCACCGTGTGGCCGGTCTCTCGTTCGAAGCCCGGCACCAGGGCGACGACGACCTGTCTGAACGCGCCGGCCGTCAGGACCTTGATCTCGGCGGCCTGCGCGGGCGCGAAGGCGCCGAAGCTCAGGATGGCGCCGATCGCGACGGCGCGCCACGGATGCGAAATCATCGAAGTTCTCTCCCAGGTTGCCCGGCGCAATCTACCGTGTCCGGCCGGCGTGCGCAGAAAAAACCGGGCGATGGCGGAGCGCCGCGAATACCCCGGCCGCGGCCGATACGCATTGCGTCGCCCGGCCAGCCGCCGGAACGGCCGCGCCTGCCGTATTCGTCTCGGTACCGCCATATTCATCCTTTGCGCTGTTTCGGTGCGATGGTGCTCCCTGTCGGGGCAGTCCCTTCCTGGCCATCGCGGAGGGGATTTTTCGAACGTGCTTCAGCAAATGTCCGTGCGGTTGCATGCCGAACGCGACCTCGAGGGTGCGGTCTCGCGAATCCTGACGGACGTGGTCGCCTTGCACGGAGCAGAATTCGGCGATGCGCAACTCGCCGTGGAGGACAATCTCTATCTGGTCGATCAAAGGGGCTTCGACCCGGCGTTCCTGGCGGAGTTCAAGGTCGTGAGTGTTTCGGCGTCGACCGTGTGCGCGCGGGCATTCCGTGCCCGCCGCTCCGTGCTCGTCGAGGACGTGAACGAGGACCGTGATTTCGAGCCCTATCGCGCGAGCGCGCGTCACGCCGGATTCCGGGCCGTTCAATCGACGCCGCTCGTCGGCGCGGACGGGTCCTGCATCGGCGTCGTGTCCACGCACTTCGCCAATCCGCACAGGCCCACGCACATCGAGATGCAGACGCTGGAGGAATACTCGAGGCTTGCGGCCGATTTTCTGCTGAGACTCGCTCCGGCGGAGCAGTTCGCCTCGATAGTGCGGTCCTTGAACGAGGCGCTGTGCCAGCGATGCGCACGGTAGTGGCCGCCTGCGCATGGGAAAACTGGAGATTGAGAGCGCGACAACCTTTTGCGAGGCGGCCGGGCGCTAGCCACCCGACCGCCTCTGACCCCTCAGGACGACTCGCGCATCATGGAGGCTGAGTCGTGCATAACAAATCTCGCCGCGCAGGCGGCGGTATCGGCGGCGCCGCGGTCAGCGCCTCATCCCGCTCGTGGGGGCGCGCGCCCCCGCCCTCGTGGGCGTCTGCAGCGGATATTTCGCACGCACGCTCGGATCCAAGCCGGCGAATTCCTGGTCGGGCAGACGTCGCCACACCTCGTCCATTCCAAACAACGGAATGCCGAGATAGCCACGCACCGTGAGTGTCTGGCCGTCGGGGCTCAGCTGCATCATGGCGTGGTAGATCGAGCCGTCGCGCGGATCGAGGATGTTCCCGTCCTGGTATGTCAGGCCGTCGCGCTTCATGTCGCGGATCAGCGGCAATCCGAGCAGCGGCATATTCGCGCGGTCGTCCTGGCACCTGTCGCAGATCGGATTCTTCGGATCCTGCGGACGCGGAAACAGCTTGGCGATGGCGCCTTCGTATACGCCGTCGCGCTCGACGAAGATGAACCATCCGACCGGACGCCCATTGTCGCCCGGCTTCTCCCAAAGCCCGACCACGCTCGGCTGCGTCGCGCGCGGTTCGGCCGACCAGCCATGGGCGATCGGGGCCATGAGGATTGCCGCCGCGATCAGCGTGCGTCGCACCAGTGTCATCGTCATGCCTCGCCTCCTGAACGAGAGGTCAGTATTGTTGTGGTCGGCCCGCCCGTGCGGTTCGGCGCGCGACGTCGAGCCTGTGGATCACCCCGCGGGCCGGGGGAACACGGGTGATCGGCTCGGCGTTCATTGACTCAGCTGCTCTTCGTCGCCGGGCTGCCAGGCGGAGTTTCGGACCGGGTCCGTCGACGGTGTCGCCACGGCGTGCCCCAGCGGAGCCCCGGTACCCACGGAGCATTCGCACGATGTCATTGGGACTTACGCTCGCTTCGCGCAATCTGTTCCAGGATCGGCTTCGCTTCATCGCTACTTTGATCGGCATCGTGTTTTCCGTTGTGCTCGTCATGGTGCAACTGGGGCTCTATTTCGGCTTCGGGCGCATGGTGACGACAATGATCGATCACGCCCCGGCGGATCTCTGGGTCGTCTCGCATGGCGCGAAATCGTTCGAGGACCTGTCCCAGGTGGACGACCGCTACCGGTCCCGGCTCAAGGGCATCGAATGGGTGGCGGACGCGGTTCCGGTGGTAATCGGGTTTGCGGTCTGGCGGACGAAGGACGCCGGAATGACTCCCGTTTTTGTCGTTGGCTCGGATCTGCATGCGGGAGGATTGCGGCCATGGAATGTCATCGAAGGCGCGGCCGAAACCCTCACGAAACGCGGTTCCGTGGCGGCCGATCGGGCCTATTTTTCCCGCCTCGGGATCTCCGGGCTCGAGTCGGAGGCGGAGATCAACGGCCAGAACGTGCGCGTGGCGGCCGTCACCGACGGGATCCGTTCCTTCACGACCACGCCCTACATTTTTGCCGATCTCGACGACGCGCGCCGGTTCACGCGCTTTCCGCGCAACAAGGTCAGTCAGCTGATGGTTCGGCTCAAGCAGGGCGCCGATCGCGATCGGGTCCGCGAGGAGATCCAGTCGAGGCTCACGGACGTCGATGTTCTCACTCCGGAGGCCTTCCGCGAACGCAGCCGGTCGTTCTGGCTGTTCGGGACGGGCGCCGGCGCCGCGCTGTTCGCCGGGGCCCTGCTCGGGGTGATCGTCGGCACCGTGATCGTCGCGCAGACGCTCTATTCGAGCACCAAGGATCACCTGAGCGAGTTCGCGACCCTGCGGGCGATGGGATCGTCCAAGGGCTACGTCTACCGGGTCATCATCCTGCAGGCGCTGCTCAACGCCGTGATCGGGTACTGCGTCGCGGCCGGAATCGGGACGGCCGTCGTCGAATTGACGGCAAGGAGCGCGCTGCCCATCGTGATTACGTCCCCGCTCCTGATCGCCCTGTTCGTCCTCACGGTCATCATGTGCGTCGTGTCGGCGATCGCGGCCATCATCCGGGTGATGCGGATCGATCCGGTGATGGTGTTGGCGCGATGAAGCGAACGATCATCGAGGCGCGGAATGTCGTCAAGGTGTTCGGCCGGGGGCCGGCGCAGGTCACGCGCTCAAGGCGGTGGATCTTGCGCTCTACGGCGGGGAACTCACGGCGCTGATGGGGCCTTCCGGCAGTGGCAAGACCACGCTCCTGTCGATCCTCGGCTGCATGCTGGCGCCCACGCAGGGAACGGTCCGCGTGTGCGGCATGTCGAGCGAAGGCGCCGACCCGGAACATCTTGCCGCGATCCGGCGCAATCACATCGGATTCGTGTTCCAGTCGTATCATCTGTTTCCGACCCTGACGGCGGCGGAGAACGTGCAACTGGCTCTCGATGTGCGCGACGAACGCGGGCGCAAGGCAAGGGCGAGGGCGCGGGAGATGCTCGTCCGGGTCGGGCTCGAGCACAAGGTGAAGGCGTTTCCCCGCGACCTGAGCGGGGGCGAACAGCAACGGGTCGCCATCGCCCGGGCGATCGTAGCCGGTCCGTCCGCGATCCTGGCGGACGAGCCGACGTCGGCGCTCGACGGCGCGACCGGCCAGTCGATCATGACCATCCTGTCGGAGCTCGCGAAGGAGCAAGACCGCGCGGTTCTTGTCGTGACCCACGATACGCGCGTTCTGCCATTCGCGGATCGCGTGCTGCATATCGAGGATGGCACGCTCGAGCGGGAGCGGGCGCCGCTGGCGATTGCGGCCCGGACGGGCGGTGCATTCGATTAGGCCCGTTTTCGGCCGCGGCTGCGCGCCGCGGCGGGTGCGCCGGCCCCGCCGCTTGCGCCGGAGATGTCGATGAGCGTTCGAGCCGAGTGTGTGCGCCTCGGATTGCGCTGGCTCAAGCGTCGCGGGCGACATGAGTCGGCCGAGGAATCGCGCCGACGCATCGATCGCATGACGTCGCTGGCGCCGAAGCCTCCGCCCGGAACCCTCACCAGGACCGTTTCGGCCGACGGCGTGCGAGCCGACCTCGTCAGCAGGCCGGAGTCCATTCCGGAGCGTCATGTGCTGTTCCTTCATGGCGGGGCCTATCGGGCCGGCGCGCCGAAGGATTATCGGCACTTCACCTGGCGCATCGCCGCCGCCATGCGGGCGAACGTGCTCGCGATCGACTATCGGCTGGCCCCGGAGCATCCGTTCCCGGCCGCGCTCGAGGACGCGCTCGCGGCCTATCGCTGGCTCTGCGGCCGTCGCATCGACGCTCGCAACGTCGTTCTCCTCGGGGATTCGGCAGGCGGGGGTCTGTGCTTCGGCCTGTTCCTGAAACTGCGCGACAGCGCGGAGGCGCTTCCTGCCGGCATGGTCGCGCTGTCGCCCTGGACGGATCTGGCGTTGACGGGACCATCGCTGCGCGAGAACGCGCAATCCGATCCAGTGCTCAACGCGGACGACCTTCCGCGATACGCCGGCGAATATCTCGCCGGCGCCGATCCGCGCCTGCCCTACGCCTCGCCGCTCTATGGCGACTTCACCGGATGTCCCGCGACACTCGTTCATGTGGGCAGCGACGAAATTCTGCGCGACGATGCGGTGCGGATCGCCGACCGGCTGAGACGCGCCGGCGGCAGCGTCGAATTGCGGATTTGGCCACGCATGCCGCACGTGTGGCATCTGTTCGCGGACATTCTGCCGGAGGCGCGTCAGGCGATCTCGGACATCGAACGGTTTGCCGAGCGTCTGTTTGCGGTCTCGGGTTCGAAGCGTGCCGCCGGCGCCTCGTAGGCCGCGGTGGGAACCGAGGACTGCCGGGCGGGTTTAACAGGGCGGGCGGCCGTCGCAGCGAGGTGGCCGATGACGGACTCTGTCGTGCGGAACGAGGGCTTGGCCCGGGTCGCCAGAATTCCGCCACGGGGGCGGACGCGCGACTTGGCCTCCCCGCTCGCCGACCCGGTACCTTGGGACAGCCCGGGCGTCCGGGAGATCGGGTTCACCATCCCATACCGCTACAACGCGAGCGAAATCCTGTTCCGCAATCTGCTCGACGGACGCGGCGACCGTCCGGCGGTCATCGGACCCGGCGGGGCGCGCACGTATGCGCAGCTGTGTGAGGATGCCGGCCGATGGGGCAACGCCTTCCTGTCGCTCGGAATCGTGCGCGGCGATCGCGTGCTTTTTCTGCTGGACGATTCGCCGACCTATCCGGCCGCATTCTTCGGCGCGGTCCGGGCCGGACTTGTCCCGCTGCTCATCAACTTTCTCGTCCCGCCGGACCTGCTGCGATTTCTTTTGACGGATTCGAACGCCAAGGCGATCGTCGTGGACGCCGCGTTCTGTGACCGCATCGGCTTCGATTCGGTTGCCGGAATTGACCTCGCGGCGCTCATCGTCGTGAACGGCGACGCAAGGCCGCGCGTTGCGACGACGATCCGTCACGCCGACGGCTGGCTGTGGCAGTTCAGCGAGCGCCTGCCGGCGGCCGACACGCACCGCGACGACATGGCGTTCTGGATGTACTCGTCGGGGTCGACCGGACGTCCCAAGGGCATCGTCCACCTGCAGCACGACATGCCGTACACCGCCTGCTCGTACGGCCGCCATGTGCTCCGGCTCGCCCCGGACGACATCTGTTTTTCCGTGCCGAAGATCTTCTTCTCCTACGGCTTCAGCAATTCGATCACGTTTCCGTTCGCCGCGGGCGCCACCGCGCTGCTGATGCCCGGGCATCCCAATCCGGCGGCCATCTTCGCGCTGATCGAACGGCACCGCCCCACGGTCTTCTTCGGCCTGCCGACGCTCTACACGATCCTGGTTCACGACCCGGGGATCAGGAACACGGATTTCTCCTCGATCCGGCTGGCGGTCTCGGCTGCCGAGGTCTTGCCCGCCGAAGTCGCCAACGCGTGGAAATCGTGCACCGGCCTCGACGTCGTCGAGTGCCTCGGATCGACGGAGGTGCAGAACGTCTACCTGTCGAACACGCCCGAGAGGCGAAGACCAGGCGCTACCGGCCTGCGTGTTCCCGGATACGAGATCGCGCTCAAGGATCAGAACGGACGCGACGTGCGTGACGGGGAGGAGGGCGTCATGTGGGTGCGTGGCCATTCCAACACGCCGCTCTACTGGAACCAGCCGGAGCGCACGGCGCATACGATCCGCGACGGCGGCTGGATCTGTACCGGCGATCGCTTCGTTCGCGACCGCGACGGCTTCTACTTCTTCCGCGGGCGCACCGACGACCTGGTCAGAGTCTCCGGCCAGTGGGTGCGACCCATCGAAGTGCAGATCTGTCTCGCCGAGCATCCGGCGGTGCGCGAATGCGCGGTGCTGGCGGCGGAGCTGCCGGACCGCCGCACGACATTGAAGGCCTTCGTGGTGCTGCGCGACCCGGCGTCGGTTCCGCCGGTGACGGCGCGCGAGCTGCAAACCTTCGTCAAGCGCCGGCTGCTTCCCTACAAGTCCCCGCGTATCGTCGAGTTTCTCGACGAGCTTCCCAAGACCGCGACCGGCAAGATCGATCGCCAGGCGCTGCTCGCGCGCAGCCGGGCGGCGAACGTGCATCAGCCGTCCGCCAGTCCGGCGGAATGAAATCCGGGGAGGGGGCAACAGGTGGCCGAAACGAGCCTCGCGCTTCGCAATCTGCGCGCCCTCACCATCCTGCTGGTCGTCGGATTCCATTCCGTGCTGGCGTACAACGCGTGGCAGCCGCCTCTGATGCCGCCGTTCGATGCGCCGCCATTCAACTGGCGCGCCTTTCCGATTCTCGATCCCGAGCGTTGGTTCGGGTTCGACCTGTTCTGTGCCTTTCAATACGTCTTCCTGATGCCACTGATGTTCTTTCTCTCGGGCCTGTTCGTGTGGCCGAGCCTGCGGCGCAAGGGCGTGCGGACATTCCTGTACGGTCGTCTGCTGCGGCTCGGCGTTCCGTTCGTGGTCGGGGTCTATCTGTTGATGCCGCTCGCGCACTATCCGGTGTACCGCGTCGGCGCGACGGATCCGAGCTGGGGCGCGTTCTGGGCAAAGTGGACCGCGCTGCCGTTCTGGGCGAGCGGCCCCCTCTGGTTCCTGTGGCAGCTCCTGGTGCTCGACTGTCTGGCTGGCGCGCTCTACGGCCTCGCCCCGCGCCTCGGAGCGCCTCTGGTGCGGCTCGCGGAATTCGGCCGCCGGTCGTCGGCCCGCTACGTCGCCGGCTTCGTGGTCATCTCGACGCTTGCCTACGTCGCGCTCGGTTTCGTGTTCAAGCCCTGGGATCTGCAGCAGTACGGCCCGTTGGCCTATCAGCCGGCGCGGCTGCTGCAGTACGCGGTCTACTTCTTCGCCGGCGTGGGCGCCGGATCGGTCGCGTTCGGAGAAGGCCTGCTGCGCTCCGACGGCTGGCTCGCGTCGCGCTGGCGCGCCTGTTTTGGCGTCGGCGTCGGCTGCTTCGTGTTGTGGATGGCGGCGACCGGCGTGACGATGGCCTACCACGGCGGCGCAGCGCCTGTTTTCGCGATCCTCGCCGACGTCTTCTTCGGCGTCAGTAGCGCGACCGCCTCGCTCGGCCTGATCGCGATCTTTCTGCGGTTCGCCAGGTTCCCTTCGTCCGTCGCCGAAAGCCTGTCCGAGAACGCCTACGGCATCTATCTGATCCACTACGTGTTCGTCACCTGGCTGCAGTATTTCGCGCTCGGCCTGGCGCTGCCGGCAGTCGGCAAGGCCGCCATCGTGTTCAGCGGCGCGCTGGGCCTGAGCTGGGGGGCAAGCATCGTCCTCGGTCAGCTGCCGGGCAGTGGCTTTCTCATCCGCACCGAGCGTTCGCGGCGCGCGTCGGGCACGCCGGCCGAATAGCGCAGGCTTGAACCGCGGCGCGGATTTGCGCGCAGCTGAGCGCGCGCAGCCGTCGTGTCGTTCTCAATTCAGGCCGAAGGGGAATGCGGGGGCTCGCAGGCCAATTGCTGACGCAGCGTCATTCGTTCGGGTGACGCGCAGCGCCGCCATCCAACGTATGACGGCCGCGCAGGAGATGCTCATGTCAGTGAACGGCCAGGATCTGAGGGACGACCGTGCGTTTCCGATACTCACAGTCTGGTTGCTGTTCTACGTGATCGCGATCGTCGGCGCGCTGTTCTGGGGCGTGCCGCACGGGGAGGTTGAGACGGCGGGCATCGGCTTGCATTCGCCGGATGCGGCGTCGGCCGCCACGTCCGCGATGCCCGAAGCGATCGTGCCGGCGCGGATCGAGCGCTGACGGATTCGGCTTTGAGCCTGTGCAGGGCGGCGAGGCAATGCGCAACCGGCGCGTTGCCGCAATTGCGCATCCGTGCCTGACGTTCGCGGCAACGGTCGCCAACATCGAAACGCGGCGGACGCGCGCGGCTTTCCTCGCGTGCGAAAATCACGATCTAAGTCATTGTATTTGCGTGGTGAGCCCGCTGGGACTCGAACCCGGGGCCACCTGAACAAAAATCAATTTTCCACAACCTCAGCGGAATTGAACCGAACGGGTTGAGGACCGAATAAGAGCGCCGTCCATCGTTCGCGCGGCGCACCGCGTCAGGCGACAGTGAGAGCGAATGCGCTGAGAGGGTCCGCCAGTTGATTTCCGACCGGCGAGCGCAAGAAGACAATTTCTTCATATGCCGGTTCTTCATATGCCGGGTGAATGTTCACCCGCCTTACGCGCTGCTAGTACATTCCCTTCAAGTCGCGCGTGGATAGCCGCTGAATTTCAGAGCGCACGGACAGGGGGAAGGCGAATGAACGAAGCAGACCGACAGTTCATCGAGTGGGTTCGCGGCTACGTCAAATGGTATGAGCGCGCATCGAATCGATGGGCGCGGGCATTGGGTGTCATAAAGCTCTTTTCTCTTGTCGCGTCGGTAATTACGATAGTGCTCGCTTCTGCCATCACGAAAGATTTCTTCGCGACCTGGGGCAAGTCGCTGATCATCGCAGCGACCGTGCTGGCCACAGTATCCTCGGAATTGCTGGCTCAGCTCCAAGTCAGAAAAATGGAAGCGTTGCGCGAAGAAGGGCGCTTGGAAACAGAACACTTGCTGCAATACACATGGGACAAATTTGATGAGTTCAGTGGCGATCGAGCCAAAATACATCAAATCAAGGACGAGGTAAGAGAGCGAATTCGTCTTCTTGAACAAACCCAGCATCGACAATTCGTAGACATCAATTCCGGAACCGATGAGAAGGCACGAAGAAAAGGTACCAGTGAGCCAATCGCAGTGTAGAAACGATGCACGGGGAGAACTCGATGCCAGTGGATTCAGATCGGCCTTGCGTCGCTCGATCGGCACCCGGAGGCCTCGCTATCAAGCCTGATCCATCATTGGCGTGCTGCCAATGTCGCGGCCAGGCTCCCATGCCGAAATTGACCGAGTTTCCAAATTCAGGGCCGACCCGACTCATTTAGGAGCCAAATCACCGGGGCAGGGCACCCGCTGACGGTCGTGCCGGGGACGAAGCTTGAGGCTGAATTGACACTTTTGCGACGTCCTGAGGGCGTCCGGGTTTTTCGTCCCTACGGTCGTCCCGTAGGAACCGGCCAACGTCGCGAGCCACGACGAACGTGAGATTGTGTGGAGGTTTCTTGGTGAGCCCGCTGGGACTCGAACCCAGGACCACCTGATTAAAAGT
>CAZIGW010000090.1:0-3172 GCA_964538565.1 uncultured Hyphomicrobiales bacterium
ACCACTCTGGAGACGCCGCTCGAGCGTCTTCTCGTTGATGTTAACCAGAGGGCCGACCTTCACGGGGCGCAGGCCCAGAGCCGCGCCAAGCTTGCGGATCGCCGTAACGGGCAGGCCCGCCGAGACCAGCCGCGCCATCGCGAGGTCGTCGTCCAGCGGATAGATGGAAAAGGAGTTGGCCATTTGTCGTCATTATTTTGGACAAACGTCGGGGTGTCAAAGCCAACCGGAAAGGTCGCGACGTTCGGGCACGGGTGCGTGGGTCACGTCGTACCGATGGCCATGTATCGACCTGATCGACGCTTCGGTTGCGCCCGTGATGGACTGGGCCGACTGACGAAGAGTCATAAGCGCGCTGTGACATCGCTGCCGTACGGCCTCTGATACGGGCGTCGGACGAGGCAATCTCATCCGCGCCGGATTGCGGACAGCCGATGAAAACGTAGACAGGAGTGCCTATCTTGTATACGCTTTCATCGGTGAGCCGGAAAGCAACCAGTCCTATCCGGCGGCAATTGCCCGCCGTCTTCACCTATTCCGAGGCCCGCACTGCGGGCCTATCGGCGGAGCGACTGTACGCCTGGCGAGATCAGGGGATTCTGGACCAGATCGGTCGCGGCCTATATCGCTGGGCTGATGCCGATGAGGTCGATCAGGATTTGCTCGAGATCGTCCATCGCGCCCCTCGCGGGACTTTGTGCCTCGTTACGGCTTTGGCTCGCCATGGTCTCACAGACGCCATTCCGCCGCAGGTCGACATAGCGATTCCCCGCGGCAGTCGCATTCCAGCTTTGCGCGAGACTGTCGCGGTTCACGTCTTTGCGCGTGACACGTTCGACGTTGGACGGGAAGATCTCGTCATCGGCAAGAACCTTTCCATCGGCATCTATTCACCGGTCCGAACACTTGTTGATGTCATTCGCCTGCGCCATCGCGAAGGGCCGGACGTTGCTTGGCAGGCTCTACGTCGCTGGCTCTCACGTAAAGGCTCTCAGCCGGCCGCGCTCCTCTCGATGGCTCGACGGTTCCATGGAGCCGAGACGGCGGTTCGTGACGCGTTACAAGTCGTTCTATGAAGCGTGTCAGCCGCACGTCGACGGCAGGTGCACGCTATCTCGATCTCCAACGAGAAGCGCGGCGTAGCGGGCGACCCACCGACGAGCTGATCCAGCTCTACGCGCTGGAGTGCTTCCTCGATCGAGTCGGTCGTTCCGAGTTCGCGAAAAATCTGGTCCTGAAGGGCGGTGTGTTGCTCGCTGCGCTCGATGCTCGACGTCCCACCAGGGACATCGATTTGGCTGCGCAGGCGCTTCGCAACTCAGAGGCTGAGATACTCGGGCTGGTCCAAAAGGTCGCACGAATCTCACTGGACGATGGCTTGGAGTTCGACGCGGACCACGCCACTGCTGAAGTCATTCGGGATGAGGACGAGTACAGCGGCATCCGGGTAACTTTGGGCGGCACGCTCTCTCGTGCGTTGATTCGACTGCACGTCGACGTGAACGTAGGAGATCCGATCTGGCCCGAGCCACAACAAGTGAGCCTTCCGCGCTTGCTCGACGGAGTCCTCTCAGTTCGCGGCTATCCGCTCGAAATGGTGCTAGCGGAGAAGCTCTCCACCGCGATTGCCAGAGGCACGGCTAACACGCGATGGCGAGATTTTGTCGACATACACATCCTGGCGCAGCGTCACGCTATCGACGGTGATCGATTGCGCACGTCTCTGATCAAGGTGGCGAATCATCGGCAGATCGCGCTTTCGCCCTTAAGAGCCTCGCTCGCAGGGTATGAGGACATCGCTCAGCCGCGGTGGGCGGCCTGGCTGAAGAAGCAGCGGCTGGAAGCGACGGTTCCAGCGGAATTCAAAACCGTGCTGGAGCACGTGGGCGCGTTCGCTGATCCAGTTATTCAGGATGAAGTCGCCGGAAAGAGCTGGGACCCGGCGCAACGTGCTTGGCGGCCATAAGAATCGCAGAATCTTTCTGCCGCAGGCATTCCGATTTTTGTCTCACCGGCCCAGATGCACCGCCGTGACTTGCGGCCGCTCGTGACTCAATTCGTGGCTGATGGTTGACAGCCGTCAGCCGCGGCGCTGATGAGCGAAGCGACGGCAGGGCCGTCGGTTGGAAGGCCCTGTTGGACGTGGCGGCTCATCGACTCTGCTTCACCCGCTCGATTATCTCGAGGAGCCTTTCCGCGCAGGATTTTGCCTTGGCCTGTGTATCGCACTCGCTTGCCGAAACACGCTCGATGTGCACACCTTCGTGAAGAAGCATCGTTGTTCGTGCATGAGCCTCTGCGGGTGTCTCTGTATGGACGGTATCGCCGTCTACCTCAATTACGACCGCAATGCCGTTTCTCACTACTACGAAATCTGGCTCTAACCGCTGGTAGGTTTCTCCCCCGCGGACAAACACGGGAAGCGGGGCGAAGGATATGCCCATGCTCTTTAGTGCCCGATACAGGTTTATTTCTGGCTGAGACCGGAACAACAGGCCATCGACGCTCAGGGGAGCGACGTTGTCGGAACGAACCCGCCCTTGGTTTGATACCTTCTGGCCTGACAACCATGCTACGGCTTTCTCTCGCCACTGGGGGTCCTCAACAACTGAAGGCCCGATGCTAACCTTCGTAACGTGTTCATTGTCGTGCTGCTTCAACAAGACCTGAAGCCGTTCGAGAATTTTCTTTTCAAGTTCTTTTGTGCTTTTCTCGATCTGTGTATACAGCGCCAAGGGTACGTTCAGGTACAGCGTGTAGTAGGTCTGGCCGCCGTTCCAATTGTCGTAGCCCGTCTCGATAAGCTCAGGCGCTGAGTGCGCAAGAATTGCCACCTCGCGCGCGGCGCCGTCAGACGCAAACAGGCGTGCGAGAGTGCCTAGTACTGACTCTGGGTTCGCAAAAAAGCGTTCTGACATAGACAGTTCTTCTTACGTCCAACGCCGCCGTTCAGGCGCGAACGTTGTGAGCGTCGCCGCAACGGCTTGTTGGACGCGCTTGCGGTGGAATGGCAAGTTGTCATTGGGAGCAACTATTGAGACTTCCATAAATGGGTGACCACTCAGAACAACTCCGCCTGCCGCCAAAAGGCGGTGACGAGGGTCGTTCGGCGCTGCATCGATCGCAGGCGCGATCGAGCGGCATGACTGAGTTGGCCGAGGTCTTTCGCGCA
>CAZIGW010000091.1:0-14737 GCA_964538565.1 uncultured Hyphomicrobiales bacterium
GCGCGCGAGAAGGCGCCGGCGCGCAGCCTCGTCTCCATCGACGACGTCGGGGTGGCGACCGCCTTCCTCGCGCTCGATGCGGCGCGGCTGATCACGGGCGAAACGCTCTACGTCGACGGCGGCTACCACATCATCGACTAGGGATGTGCTGCATTTTCGACAGCCTGCAGATCGAGAGATGCCGCAGCTCGACCAGTACGGGCTCGGTCTCGTCCACGTCGACGCCTGCGAGAGGCGCAGGGAGGGCACCGCACAGAAGCGGAAGGGGCAGCGGAAGCCTGCACGCGTGGCGAATTCGCGGCTGCGACCTGCCGCGGCGATGCCATGGATTGTCGGGTCGAAGCGGGCGCGCGGGCGGCTTGCGTGAACGTCCCGAGCCGAAGGCGCCACGCCGCAGATCGATGCGATCGCAGGGCCCGTCGCGTTCCGGAGGTCAGAAGATCAGGGTGAAAAGGCCACCCAAGGTCGAGCCGGCCACCAACATCGACCATTCGATGGGGCCGAGCCCCAGAAGCCTGCCCTCGTTGATCACGTACGCCAACATCACTTTGTCTCTCTGCGGCTTGTTTGTTCTCGTCGGATGGACCCTAGCAAGTCTGCCCCCGGCTGGCTGTAGCAGGCGGGCCACAAGCGACGACAATCAACTTCCCTTGGGGGATCACACGGCCCGATGCGCCCATAGGGCTTATGTATAGTTAAGGTGATTCAGCCTTTGCGCGGCTTTCTTGCGGTCCTCGCGCAAGGTCCGGTTTCCGGTCGCGGCAAGAACGCGGCGGCAATTTGTCGGGACCCGGACGGCCGACGTTCAACCCGTCCGGCGGGCACGCCTAGGCCGAGCTCGGCGAGATATCTCAGGGCCGCCGGCCGGCTCGGCGGCACGGCCTGCTGCGTGCGCCAGCGATCGAGGACGTTCAGGAAATCCGCATGGCAGCGCACCGCGATCAGGACGCCCTTGCCGGTGGTTCGCGGGCGGCCTCGCTTGCGAGGAAGGATTTTCATGTATTGTGATTCCCCGAGTATTTTTCGATATCTCGAAATAGGCTATGAACCTAACGGAGAATCAGTCGACTCGCAAACGGCCGGAGAATCACTCGGCTCGAAGATTACCTGCGAACGAGGCCTCTTTCCATGGCTGCGCCAACGCCCGAACGTCCCGTGCTCCATGTGGTCTCGTCGTCGGCGACGCCGGTCGCGGAGGCCGACGCTCTTGCGGAACTGCAGGCCAATCCCGCGGCCCTGGTCAACGCCGCCGAACTGGCGCGCGCCTGGGGATGGTCGCGCGCCAAGGTGAGCCGCCGCCTCAAGTCCTGGACGAGCGCCGGCCTGCTGCCGCCCCGGCAGCCGAGCCGGCGGGGAGGAAAGCGAACAGCCGCCCGCCCGGCCGACGCAGCGCCGCCTGCGAACCTTCCGGTCGTCCCGGCGGCGATCGACGTCGCTGCCAATCCTGGGCCGTCCGTCGATCCACGCCCGGCGTCCGAGGCTGACCGGCCCGCGGCGGATACGGTCACGGCGGGCGAGCGTGGGGCGAGGGTGCGCGGGGCCGCGGTCGTGCGAGGGCTCAGCGCCGGCGTGCTGCTCGCGGCCGGAATCGCGATGGCGTGGTTCGGCGTGCGCATCAACGCCTGGTACGGGCAGAGCCTCGGCCGCAGCGCGGAGGCGAGCATGCTGCTCGCCGGGCTGAGTATCTCGGCCGACGTGCTGGCCCTGCTGCTGCCGGCGGCGGCGCGCACGCTGTGGCTCGACCGGCATCGGGCCGCAGCCGTGACGGCATGGGCGCTGTGGTTCGTCACGATCGCCAGCGCGCTGCTCGCGACCGTCGGATTCGCCGCCGTCAACATCTCCGACACGACGGCCGCGCGCGACCGCGTCGCCGCCGAGAACGGCAATCTGGCGGCACGCATCGAACGGTTGCGCAGCGAACGCGCCTCGATCACCGAGACTCGCGCCGTGAGCGCCATCGAGGCCGAGCTGCAGCGGGCGCAGCCCGGCGCCGCCGCGGTCTGGAAGGCGACGTCCGGATGCACCGACGTCACCCGGGCGATC
Source organism: uncultured Hyphomicrobiales bacterium (assembly GCA_964538565.1). Classification (GTDB taxonomy): domain Bacteria; phylum Pseudomonadota; class Alphaproteobacteria; order Rhizobiales; family Xanthobacteraceae; genus CAYVBN01. The sequence continues at coordinate 2,044 of CAZIGW010000091.1, forward strand.
TCCGGCGAGGTCTGCGCGCCGGTGCTGCGCCTGCGCGAGGCGCTCGGCACCGCCGAGCGCCGTGACGCGCTCGACCGCGACCTGCGCGAAGCGGAGGCAAGGCTCGGGGCGCTGCCGCCGGTGATGGCGGCCGATCCGCAGGCCGAAACCGCCGCCAGGCTGGCGCGGTGGCTGAGCGCCGGGCATCTCGCGCTCGCTCCCGACGACATCCGCATGGCGCGGGTGTTCGGGATGACGCTGTTGCCGCAGATCGCCGGTCTCGTCTTCATGCTGGCGTTGGCCCTGTTCCAGCCGGGGCGCCGGCGCGTGCTTCGTGCGGTGGGCCCGCTGCGATTCCGATTCTGGCGCGGCGCGGGCGCGTGACCCGGTTCGTCGATTTCCCGCGCATCTCCTTGGATTCGTCCGCCGCCACGCCCGCATCGGCCGCCCCCCGGGGCGGCCTGAGCGGACCGGCGCGCCTGGCTGCGCCGACGCCCCGGCGGCCACCCTGTTGACCGAAAATTGTCGTTGACGGAACCGGAAATTGGCGGGAAATCAGGTCAGTATCGTCTGTCGAGGTGGACCGTCGCCAAAGACCGGGAGGCAAGCACGGGCCCGCCGCGCGCGGCAGTTCGCCGTTCCGGCGATCGGTGTTCCCCTTGGGGCAACCGGTCGGTCCGTCGCAGTGGCTGCGACCTGCGCAACCGGCCAGATCAAGCGGCCGTGCCGAAACCCGGCCGCACGGGGATGGGGGTCTCGTGATGATTTCCGAAAATCGCGTTCGTCTGCGGCTCACCTTGGGCCTGACGTTCGGGATTGCACTCGATACGGCGATCCAGTTGCTATGGAAGACGACCGTGCTGGAGATCCCCGACGGCTCGGCGCTCGACACGTTCATGGTGGTGCTGCACCAGCCGATGTTCTTTCTCCTGGTGTTCCTGATGTTCTGCCAGCTGGTGAACTGGCTCAAGGTGCTCGACCATGCCGACCTCAGCTTCGCGAAGCCCATCACCTCGCTGAGCTACGTGTCGGTCGCGGTGCTGTCGATGATCTGTCTCGGCGAATACCTGCACCCGGTGCAGCTTCTCGGGATCGGCGTCGTCCTCGCCGGGGTCTGGTGCATCACCCGCACCGAACATTCGAGCTGTCCGACCGACGTCGTCGCCCTATGACACCGACCATCGTTGGCGTCCTGCTCGTCGTCGCCTGCACGGTGTTCGAGGGCATCGGCCAGATCTTCCTCAAGAAATCCGTCCTGGAGGCGGCGCGGCGGCATATCTGGATCGCGCTCGGGATCTGCTTTCTCACGCTCGAGGTCCTGATCTACTCCGGCGCCCTGCGATTCCTCGCCGTCAGCATCGCCTTTTCGGTCAGCAGCCTCAGCTTCGTCACCGTGACGGTGTTGTCGATGTGGCTGCTGCGCGAGCGCATCACGCGCACCCGCTGGATCGGTGTCGTTCTCATTCTCGTCGGCACCAGCCTGATCGTGGCGTATGCCTGACCGAAGGGCCACGCCGACAGCAGCAGTGCCCTGACGCCTTGCTGCTTGCATGATCCTGCCGGAAAAACGGCGTCAACTTTCGCCGTGATGAGCTGGAAGCAGAGCATGACCCGGTTTCCAATCCGGCATCCGCGTTTCAAGATCGTGCTGTAGCGGGGGCGACGTGCGTATCGAGTTCGTGCACCGCGCCGCCGCGCTTGCGCCCGACCTGTGGGACGCCTGCTTCCCACCGCCGCTCGAAGGCCTGTGGTGGTACCGCACGCTGGAAGCTTCGGGGCTCGAGGATCAATTCACCTTTCTCTACGCGGTGATCCACGAAGACGCGCGGCCGGTCGGGATTGCCCCCGTCTTCGTAATGGACCTGAAACTGGAATTCCTCGTTCCCGCGGCGCTGGTGCCTTTTCTCTGGCTGCCCGGAAAACTGTTTCCCGCCCTGGCGCGGCCGCGAATCCTGTTCGTCGGCTCCCCGTGCGCCGACGAGGGGACGCTCGGGCTCGTGCCGGGCGTGGACCGCCGCGCCGTCATGCTCAGCCTGCAGGATGCGCTCACCGCCAAGGCGCGCGAGCTCGGCGCCTCGATGACGGTGTGGAAGGACTTTCCCGCCGCTCTCGGCGAGGATCTTGCGTGGCTTGCCCGACAGAGAGGCCTGTTTCGCATGGTCAGCTTCCCCGGGACGCAGGTCGACCTGCCGTCGCGACGCAAGGAAGACTATTTCGCCGGCCTGAAGGGCTCGCGCCGGCACCAGCTCAGGAAAAAGCTTCGCCGCAGCCGCGATGCGCTCGATCTCGACGTGGAGGTGATGCAGCGCCCCGACGCCGCCACCATGGACCGCATCCTCGCGCTGTTCATGCAGACCTATCAGAGGGCGGAGACCAAGTTCGAGCGCCTCGACCGGCGATTCTTCGAGGCGGTGGCGCAGGAGCCCGTGACGCGCTTCCTGATTCTTCGGGAAAAGACGACCCGCGAGGTCGTGGCGTTCATGCTCTGCTTCGAGCTCGGAGAGCGCATCATCAACAAGTTCATCGGGCTCGACTATTCCCGTCCGAAGGACGCGTTCCTGCTGTTTCGCCTATGGGAAGCGGCGCTCGACTGGGCGCTCGAACGCGGCGCGTCCTCGATCCAGAGCGGACAGACCGGCTACCGGGCGAAGATCGAGCAGGGACATCGGCTCGTGCCGCTCACCAACTACTGCCAGCATCGCTCCGCGCTCGTGCACCGCGTGTGCGCAATGGTTGCGCGCCGCATCGGTTGGCGAACGCTCGACGACGATCTTGCGCTCTTCGTCGCCGCGCATCCGGAGGCGGACCAGAGCGCGGAATCCGGATCCCACTGAGCCACGGTCGCGGCGTCGATCGGGCCGCCCCGGTCAGCGGTCGTCGCGCGGGGCTGGCTGCACGGAAAGCGTGCGGAATGCGAAGGCGCTGCCCGCCGACGGGCGGCCGGCGAGAGCGCTTTCGAGCGAAGTGAGTCTCGGTTCGCGTGAAGGAAACGCGTCAAGCAAGAACCGAGAGCCCCGGTCTTCATTCAAGCCGGAAAGACTCTAGGAACTGGCCGCCAGACGCGAGGCGCGGCTCTGCAGCGCGCGAATGCGATCCGCCAGGCTGCCCTTGCCGGTTTCCTTCTCGCCCGAGGCGCCGTTGACGCCGTTGACCTCCGGCCTGGAGCCCGGCTTGTCGGCGGCGAGAATCGCTTCGATCGGCGACCCCGGACCTTCGAGCACCAGCGTCAACTTGGCGACCTCGGCCGCGATGTCGTTGATGCGCTCGCGCAGCATGGCGTTTTCGACCCGTTCGGACGCCCAGGTGGCCTCGGTCTCGTGCTTCATCGAGGCGATGTCACGCTGAAGCCTGCCGCGCTCTTCGTGTGCATGCGCGAGCTGCTCCTGCAGGAGCTTGTTTTCCGACTTGAGATCGGCGACGCCGGCGTTGTGACGTTCCTCGGCTGCGGAGAGCTCAGCCCGCAGGTCGGCTTCGGTGCGGCGCTTTTCATCGAGATCGCTGCGCAGCCGGGAGATTTCGTATTCCCGTTCCACCAGGAGGCGCCCTTGCTCGTTGAGGCGGGTCTCGAGCTCCTGCACGCGCCGGCCGAGCAGTTCCGCCTCGGTGGTCTGGGCAACGAGCTGGCGCTCGAGTTCGGTCACGCGGCCGGCGAGGTCCTGGACCTTCCCGCGCGCTTCCGTCAGGGCCTTTGCGACGCTTTCCGACTCCCTGCGTTCACGGGTCAGGCGGTCTTCGGCATCCCGCACGTCGCGCTCGTAGCGGTTGACCTGGTCCTTCAGCGCTTCGATCTGCGTGCGCAGCGCGACGATCTCCACGCGCTGGCTGTCGGACAGGACCGTGCGCTCGTTCAAGTCGGCCGCGAGCTTGGCGAGCTCGGCTTCCTTGTCGGCAAGGGCGCGTTCGGCCTCGTGCAGGCTGTCGGACTTGACCTTGTATTCCTCCTCGGTGGCGCGCAGCTGTTCGCGCAACGATTTTTCCCGCGCTTCGAGCGCGAAGATCGTCGCCGTCTTCTCGCCGAGTTCGACCTTCAGCCGGTTGATGGCATCGGTTTTCTTGCCGAGCTCGGCCAGCTGGCTGGTGGTCCGGGCCTTGAGCTGCTCCACGCTCAGCTCGAGGCGGCGCGTCGACATCGCGAATTCGGCACGCAACTGGTCCTTGTCGGCCTGAATCTCGGCCATGGACAAGGGTGTCGCCGCTTCCAGCCTGCGGATGGTCAGTCGGACCGCGCGGTTGTGGACGAGGGGAACGAGAACCAGGCCGAACAGGCTCGCGACCAGAAACCCGATCCCGAAATACATGATCGGTTCGATCATCCAACGCTCCGTCGCGCCCATCCGCCGTGGCGAAATCATGCCACGGCGATGCGGCAACTTCCAGCGAACTTAGTGACGCCGATGAAGGATGCGGACGACCGTACCGGCCGATCAGAAGGGGTTCCAGGTCGCCTGCGGGGTGAACTTGAGATAGCCGATGTTGGCGCCGAGACGCAGCCCGACGCCGGAGCGGATCGGCACCACCACGATGTTGTTGGCCGTCAACGCCGTCATGCCGAAGCCGCCGATGAAGTACGCCGATCCGTCAATTCCGCCGAAACGTTGATAGATCGCATCCGTGGCCGGCAGGCTGTAGACGAGCATCATGGTGCGCGAGCCCTCTCCGCCGATGTCCCAGCCGAGCGTCGGACCTTCCCAATAGACCTTGAGGTCGCCGGCGTTCTTGGTGAACAGCGTGCCTTCGCCGTAGCGCAACCCGCCGAAGAACGCCCCGCCGCCCTCCTGGCCGAGGATGTAGCCGTTCGGCAGTCCCCATTGGCTGACGGCCTTCTCGATGACGGTGGCGAGCCCGCGCGAGACTCCGCCGAAGAAGCGATGGCCGGCGTCGATGAGCTCGTTCGAGGAATAGCTCGGATGGGCCGGCTGGGGCGTGGCCTGGGCCGCGGCCGGGCCGACGCCGAGGACTGCCAGCAACGCGACGAGGACAATGGACCGCAGGGCGGCGTGCATCGAAAGCTCCATGGCTTGAAGGGGGTTCCCCCTTAACTCGTTGCACTCCCGAATGCGCTAGCTTTGAGGCGGAATGGCATCACGAATCGGGCGAATACCGGCAAGACTATGAACTTGGCACGGCAGCAACGGAAGCTGTGGATTTCAGCTTTTCTCAAGGGATCGGGTCGGCGCGGCGTGGGCCTCGCCGTCGCGCTTGCGGTCCTCGCGGGTATCATGCCCGACTCGCCGGTCCTTGCCTTGAGCGAGCGGATCGTCACCGACCCACATACCGGATTGGCCATCAGCGGCTTCGATCCGGTCGCCTATTTCACGGATTCGCGGCCCGTGGCCGGCGAGCCCCGCTTCGAGCACCGTTTCGCCGGCGTCGTCTGGCGCTTCCACAACGAGGGCAACCTGGCGGCCTTTGCCGACGACCCGGACGTCTACGCGCCCCGCTACGGCGGATACGATCCGGTGGCGCTGGCGCGCGGCGTGGTGCTTCCGGGCAACCCGCTGTTCTGGATCGTCAGCGGCGAGCGCCTCTATCTCTTCTTCGACAGCGCCGCGCGCGATCGCTTCGCCGCCGATCCGAAGGCGGCGATCGACGCCGCCGAAGAGAAATGGCCCGAGCTTCGCGACAAGCTTCTGCCCTGAATCCGTGGCGACGCTCGGCTGCGCTCAGGCGTCCGGCCTGACGACGGCGTCTGGGTCGCCCCACGCCACGAAGGCCGGAATGCGGAAGCCGCCGGCGGCATTCCCGTAGTGCAGCGGTTCTCCGGCCGGGTCGACCACCGTCCCGCCCGCCGCCGCCAGCACCGCGTGGCCGGCGCAGATATCCCATTCGCACGTGGGCGACAGGCGCGGATACACGTCGGCGCTGCCTTCTGCGACACGGCAGAGCTTCAGCGCCGATCCGCAGGCCGCGCGTGCGGCGACCGGCAGACGGCCGAGAAACGCTTCGGTGGCCGCGTCGAGATGCGACCGGCTGACGGTGGCGACGAGCCCCTGGGGCGGGCGGCGGCGCGTTGCGATGGGACGGCCTTCGCACGGCCGGCCGGCAAGCGGCAGGCGCATGCGGGCGGCGCCGCCGCCGACAAGTCCGCGCCATAGCAATCCGAGCGCCGGCGCCGCGACAATTCCGAGCGCCGGCCGCCCACGGATGACGACCGCCACGTTGATCGTGAACTCGTCGCGTCCGGCAAGAAGCTCCTTGGTGCCGTCGAGCGGATCGACGAGCACGAACATGTCACCGAGGCCCGGCGGCGCCGCGCGCTCGATCCGCTCTTCGGAAACGACGGGAATTCCCGGCATGAGTCGGGCGAGGCCTTCGGCGATCACGGCGTCGGAGGCCTCGTCGGCGGCGGTCACCGGGCTGCGGTCGCTCTTCAGCCGTGCGTCGAGCTGAGACGGGCTGACGGCGAGGATGGCATCCGCGGCGCGTGCGACAAGAAGCGTCAGGTCGTCCAGGATCTGCGATTCCCTGCCGGGCCGCGTGCGATCGTTCTGGCTCAAGGGTCCGGTCCATTGCCTTGGCAGGGCTCGCGCCGACGGTGTATCACACGAGCCCCGGTCGACCGGTACTTTGGCCCGAGTCGGCGCCGGCGCGCCATCCGTTCCCATCGGAGACCCTGTTCATGTCCGGCCCCATCGTTCTCGAAGCTCTCGACCTCGCCGCGCTGCTCTGCTCGCGAGTCTGCCATGACCTGATCAGCCCGGCCGGCGCGATCGTCAACGGGCTCGAGGTGCTCGACGAGTCGAAGGACGAGGAAACCCGCACGTTTGCGCTCGAATTGATCAAGAAGAGCGCGCGACAGGCCTCCGCGCGGCTGCAGTTCTGCCGTCTCGCGTTCGGAGCGGCCGGGTCGGCCGGCGCGCAGATCGATCTCGGCGACGCCGAGACCGTCGCGCGCGGCTTCCTCGAGGACGAGAAGACGAAGCTCACCTGGAATCTGCCGCGCGTCTTGCTGGCGAAGAACCGGGTCAAGCTCCTCCTCAACATGCTGGTGACGGCCGCGCAGGCGATCCCGCGCGGCGGGTCGCTGGTCGTCGACCCGGTGGGCGAAGGCGAGGAGATGAAATTCCGGATCACCGCGAGCGGACTCAATGCGCGCGTGCCGGCCGCGGTGCCGGATCTTTTCGCCGGCACGCCGGCCGGGCACGGCATCGACGCGCATTCGATTCAGCCGTTCTACACCGGACTCCTGGCGCGCAGTTGCGGGCTCACCGCGACCGTGGCCGCACAGGGCGAAACCGTGGTGGTGGCGGCCGAGTGAGAGTCGCGGCCGGCCCGGCGCCCGCGCGCGACATGATGGCTGCGGTGTTGATGCGGACCCGGTGAAGATGAGGCAACGCCTTAATGATCTGTAAAGAGCCTCGCTCGGCCTGCCTCCTACGTATCTTTGCTGAAATACAAACAAAACTCTCTTTCTGACCTTAACGCTCAACCAAACTTAAACGCTTTGCCAACACACTGACACTGCGCCGAAGGGCGTAGTTGTTCGCGTACGTGTGTCGGCGAGGGTTTTCTATGGATGACTTGCTCCGGGAGTTTCTGACGGAGACGAACGAAAGCCTCGATGTCGTGGACGTCGAGCTCGTGCGCTTCGAGCAAGACCCGAACAACGCCAAGATTCTCGACAATATCTTCCGGCTCGTTCACACCATCAAGGGAACGTGCGGATTCCTGGGGCTGCCTCGCCTCGAAGCGCTCGCCCACGCGGCGGAGACGCTGATGGGCAAGTTCCGCGACGGCATGCCTGTGACCGGCGAAGCCGTCACGCTCATTCTCTCCACCATCGACCGCATCAAGGAGATCCTTGACGAGCTCGAGCGGAACCAGCAGGAGCCCGAGGGCGAGGACCGCGACCTGATCGGCGAGCTCGAACGCATGGTGGTCGAAGCCGCGCCCGTCGCGGCCGCCGCCGAGCCGGCGCCGGCGAAGCAGACGACCGGGAACCTGGTCTATCAGGTGCTGGAGCGTCCGCTGCGTCCGGGCGAGGTGTCGCTCGACGACCTCGAGCGCGCGTTTCGCGAAACCCCCGGCCCCGAGGAGGGCGCGGCCGTGGAGGCGCCGGCCGCGGCGACGGCCTCCGCCGCGCAGTCCGCGCGAGCCGAGCGCGAGCGGTCGCGGACGGAAAGCAGCGTCGCCGAGGATGAAAAGTCCGATGCGAAGGTGGCCAACCAGTCGATCCGCGTCAACGTCGAGACGCTCGAACATCTGATGACGATGGTTTCGGAGCTGGTGCTCACGCGCAACCAGCTGCTCGAAATCGTCCGCCGGCACGAGGATTCCGAGTTCAAGGTGCCGTTGCAGCGCCTGTCGAACGTGACGGCCGAGCTGCAGGAAGGCGTCATGAAGACGCGCATGCAGCCGATCGGCAATGCCTGGCAGAAGCTGCCGCGCGTCGTGCGCGATCTGGCGACCGAGCTCGGCAAGCAGATCGAGCTCGAGATGCACGGCGCCGAAACCGAGCTCGACCGGCAGGTGCTCGACCTGATCAAGGATCCGCTCACCCACATGGTGCGCAATTCCGCCGACCACGGCCTCGAGACGGTCGACGAGCGGCGCGCGGTCGGCAAGCCCGAGAAGGGAACGATCCGTCTTTCGGCCTATCACGAGGGCGGGCACATCATCATCGAGATCGCCGACGACGGACGCGGTCTCAACACCGAGCGGATCAAGGCCAAGGCGGTGGCCAACGGCCTCGCCTCGGATGCCGAGGTCGAGAAGATGACCGAGGCGCAGATCCACAAGTTCATCTTCGCCCCGGGCTTCTCGACCGCCGCCAAGGTGACGAGCGTGTCGGGCCGCGGCGTCGGCATGGACGTGGTTCGCACCAACATCGACCAGATCGGCGGCACGATCGACGTGAAGTCGGTGCCGGGCGAGGGCGCGAGCTTCACCATCAAGATCCCGCTCACCCTCGCGATCGTCTCGGCGCTGATCGTCGAGGCGGCCGGGGACCGTTTCGCCGTCCCGCAGCTTTCGGTGGTCGAACTCGTCCGCGCGCAGAGCAATTCGGAACACCGCATCGAGCGCATCAAGGACACGCCGGTCCTGCGGTTGCGCAACAAGCTTCTGCCGCTCATCCACCTCAAGAAGCTTCTGGCGATGAACGGCGCCGGCGACAGCGAGCCGGAGAACGGCTTCATCGTCGTCATGCAGGTCGGCAGCCAGACCTTCGGCATCGTGGTCGACGGCGTGTTCCACACCGAGGAGATCGTGGTCAAGCCGATGTCCACGCGGCTGCGGCACATCACGATGTTCTCCGGCAACACGATCCTGGGCGACGGGTCGGTGATCATGATCATCGATCCGAACGGCATCGCCCAGGCGATCGGGACCTCGACCGCCGCCACCGAGGCCGCCGAAGAGGAGATGGAGACGCAGCATCGCGCCGCAAACGAGAACACGATGTCGCTGCTCGTGTTCCGCGCCGGCTCGACCGAGCCCAAGGCCGTCCCGCTCTCGCTCGTCACCCGCCTCGAAGAGGTCGACGCCACGAAGATCGAGACGTCGAACGGACGCCATCTCGTGCAATATCGCGGTCAGCTCATGCCGCTGGTTCGCGTCAGCGAGGAGGCGACGATCAAGACCGAGGGCGCGCAGCCGCTGCTCGTCTTCTCCGATGAAGGCCGCTCGATGGGGCTCGTGGTCGACGAGATCGTCGACATCGTCGAGGACACGCTCAACATCGAGGTTGCGAGCAAGACGCCGGGCGTGCTCGGCTCCGCGGTCGTCAAGGGGCACGCGACCGAGATCCTCGACGTCGCCTACTATCTGCCGCTCGCCTTCGAGGACTGGCTCTGGCGTCGCGACGTGTCGCGGCACGCCGGCGGCCGTCATTTGCTGTTTGTCGACGACTCGGCGTTCTTCCGCAACATGCTGACGCCGGTGCTCCGCGCTGCCGGCTATCACGTGACGGCGGTCGCCGGCGCCGAAGAGGCGTTGCGGCTTCTGAAGAGCGGCCAGCATTTCGACATCCTGGTCACCGACCTCGACATGCCGGGCATGGACGGCTTCGCGCTGGCGGAGGCCGTGCACAACGATCCGCGCACGGCCGACATCCCCATCCTGGCGCTGTCCTCCATCACCTCGCCGGAGGCGATCGAGCGGGGGCGCCGGGTCGGCTTCCACGACTACGTGGCCAAATTCGACCGTGCGGGACTGATCGCGGCGCTCAAGGAGCACGCCGCGGAAGTCAGCCAGGCGGCGTGAGGAAGAGACCATGACGAACGAAAGCCACGACGAAAATCTCACCGAATACGTCACGGTGATGATCGGCGAGCAGTTGTTCGGCCTGCCGATTTCCCGTGTGCAGGACGTCTTCATGCTCGACCGCCTGACCCGGGTTCCCTTGTCGTCGCCCGAGATCGCCGGGGTGCTCAACCTGCGCGGCCGCATCGTCACGGCGATCGACATGCGCTGCCGCCTCGGCCTGCCGAAGCGCGAGGACGACCGCCGGCCGATGGCGGTCGGCATCGAATTCAAGGGAGAATCCTACGGCCTGCTGATCGACACGGTGGGCGAGGTTCTCAAGCTTGCCGACAACACGCGCCAGAGCAATCCGGTCAATCTCGACGCGCGGCTGGCGCGCGTCTCCGCCGGCGTTCATCGGCTCGACGGACAGCTCCTCGTCGTGCTCGACGTCGACCGGGTGCTCGACATGGCGGTCGACGCCATGGCGGCCTGAACGGACGAGAAGAAAGAAAGCAAGGAAATGCCCGCAACCCGCGAAGCGAAGGAAGTGAGGCTGCCATGAAAACCTGCCTGGTCGTCGACGACTCGAGCGTCATCCGCAAGGTGGCCCGGCGCATTCTCGAAGGCATGGACTTCGAGATTTCCGAGGCCGAGGACGGAGAGCAGGCGCTCGACGCGTGCCAGAAGCAGCTCCCCGACGCGGTGCTGCTCGACTGGAACATGCCGAAGATGGACGGCTACGAGTTCCTGCGCGCGCTGCGCCGGCTGCCGGGCGGCGACAAGCCGAAGGTCGTGTTCTGCACCACCGAGAACGACGTGGCTCACATCGCGCGCGCGCTGCACGCCGGAGCCAACGAGTACATCATGAAGCCCTTCGACAAGGACATCGTCGAAGCGAAGTTCCAGGAAGTCGGATTGATCTGATCGATCCGCCTTCTTCTGCCCCAATTCTCCAGCGTACCCGAGTCGCGTCTCAATGAGCGTCGCCCTCTCCGCCTTGCCGCCCTCCGCGCCCGCGGCGGTGCGAGATTCGATCCGTGTCATGGTGGTCGACGACGCCGTGGTGGTGCGCGGTCTGGTGTCGCGCTGGATCGACCAGGAGGAGGGTCTGCACGTCGTCGCTTCGCTGCGCACCGGGCGCGAGGCGGTCGATCAGCTCGAGCGTGCGGATCCGGACGTCGTCATCCTCGACGTCGACATGCCGGTGCTCGACGGCATTTCGGCGCTGCCGCTGCTTCTGGAGAAGAAGCGCGATCTCGTCGTCATCATGGCGTCGACCCTCACGCGCCGGAACGCGGAGATCAGCTTGCGGGCGCTCTCGCTCGGCGCCGCCGACTACATTCCCAAGCCGGAGACCAATCGCGAAGTCACCACCTCGGCGACCTTTCGGCGCGAACTGATCGAAAAGGTGCGTCAGCTCGGCGCCCGCCGCAAGCGCTCGGCCGATGCGCGTCCGCGTCCGCGCCCGGCGACGCCGGCCCATCCGGCCGAGGCGCGCGGCGAGGCGCCGGTCCCCGCGATTTCGACGCCGGCCGCGAGCTTCAAGCTGCGGCCGTTCTCGAGGACGCTGCCGCGCGTGCTCCTCGTCGGCTCCTCGACCGGCGGTCCGCAGGCGCTCACGTCCCTCATCGCCAACATCAAGGCCGTGGTCGATCAGGTGCCGGTGCTGATCACCCAGCACATGCCGCCGACCTTCACCACCATCCTGGCCGAACATCTCACGCGCGCGAGCGGGCGCCCGGCGCACGAGGCGGAGGACGGCCAGCCGGTCGTTCCGGGCAACATCTACGTGGCGCGGGGCGGGCGTCACATGCAGATCGCGCGGCGCAACGGCGCTCCCGTGATCGCGCTCGACGACGGACCGCCGGTGAATTTCTGCAAGCCTTCGGTCGACCCGCTGTTCGCCTCGGCCGCGAAGATGTGGGGTCCGGCGGTGCTGGCGCTGGTGTTGACCGGAATGGGGTCCGACGGGGCGCGCGGAGCGGTCGAAATCGCCGCCGCGGGCGGCAGCATCATCGCCCAGGACGAAGCGACGAGCGTCGTGTGGGGCATGCCGGGAGCGGCAGCCAACGCCGGCGTGTGTTCCGCCGTGCTGCCGCTCGACCAGATCGGCGCGAAGGTCGTGCGCCTGTTCGCGGGGGATCGGCCGTGACCCCGCAGGACTACGACTTTCTCTGCCGGCTGCTGAAGGAGCGTTCGGGCCTCGTGCTCTCGGCAGACAAGCAGTATCTGGTGGAGAGCCGGTTGCTGCCGATCTCGCGCAAGCTCGGCCTCGACGGGCTCGGCGAGCTCGTGCACAAGCTCAGGTCGCCGGGCGCCGAATCGCTCGTCGTCGCCGTGGTGGAGGCCATGACGACCAACGAGTCGTTCTTCTTTCGCGACAAGATTCCCTTCGATCTCTTTCGCGACGACGTGATCCCGGCGCTGCTTGCCGCACGCGCCCATCAGCGCCGCATCCGCATCTGGTGCGCGGCCGCTTCCACCGGCCAGGAGCCCTATTCGCTCGCCATCATTCTCAAGGAGATGGCAA
>CAZIGW010000092.1:0-8803 GCA_964538565.1 uncultured Hyphomicrobiales bacterium
GCCGATGCGCGCCGACAACTTGGCGACTCGACGGGCGACGGCGCACCGGCCTGACTTGCGTGCATCAATGCCAGCCGATGTCTCTCCGACACGGGAGCATTCGGGACCGGTGCTCACATCTGCTTACGCACGACCGCCGCCCCTGTCAAAAGACGGGCGAGCCTACGCCCACGTCTGATCGGATCGGCCAGCCGCCGGCGGGCGCCTCGGAGAAGACGCCATGAAAAGACAATCTGGCAATCTCGTCGCCCTCTCGACGGCCGGGCGTCACCGCAGATCCGCATGCCGTTCGGGCACAAGCCGTTGCCGGCCTGCCTGCGCTCCAACATCTGGACCTGGATCTTCGACGGCGCGAAGAACAACTGAGCGCGGCGCGACGCTGCACCCGGATGCGAGGCTGCGCCGGATGGGTGTGGGGCACGTGCCGCCTCACTCCGGGGATTCGGCCGGCGCTACGATGCGCGCCGTCTGCGACCAGCGTCCCACGTAGCTGGGTGCGCACCGCGCGACCCAGGCCTCGATCCCTTCGCGCAGGTCGGCCGTGGGGGCAACCCGCGCGAACTGTTCGTGCTCGACGAGCAATCCTTCGGCGATGCTCGCGTTGAGGCCACGCGTCACCGCCGTCAGGATGCTGGCGACGGCGAGCGGGGAATGCCGTATCACGCGCCGCGCGAGGCCGCGGGCGGCCTCGATCAGGTTGTCCGGCGGAACGATTGCATTGACGAGGCCGAGCTCGAGGGCGTGCTCGGGCGGGAACGAATCGCCGGTGAGAAGGAGCGCGAATGCCCGCTTGCGTCCGGCGAGGCGGGGAAGGCGTTGCGTTCCGCCGAAGGTCGGCGGCATGCCGAGGTTGATCTCCGGCTTGGCGAAGAGCGCCCGGCTGCTGGCGATCGAGAGATGCGTCGCCTCGACGATCTCGCAGCCGCCCCCGTACGCGAGCCCGTTGACCGCGGCGATGACGGGCTTCCTGTAGGCCTCGATCCGCGCCGTCAGCCGTTGTCCGCGGGCGACGAAATCCCGCAGCGCCTCGTCGACACCGGCGGCGAGACTGCGTGAGAACTCCGGAATGTCGGCGCCCGCCGAAAACGCCCGCTCGCCCGCCCCGGTGAGGATGACGGCGCGAACCGCCGGGTCGGTCTCGATCGCGTCGAGCAGGGAGAGCAACCGGTCGATCAGCCGGTATGACAGCGCGTTGAGCTTTTCCGGGCGGTTGAGCGTCAGGATCGCGATTTGCTCGCTTGTTTCGACGAGCACGGGGTCGGACATGAGAGAGGCTCCGGATCCGGCGATGCGACCCGAACGATGGCAGAAGAGGATTTTCATGTATACTCACTGTTCGGTATACATAAGGACATGCCCCGGTCAGGCGAGCGCACGCGCCAAAGGATCATCGAAGCAGCCGCCACGCTGTTCTACCGCGAAGGGATCGGCCGCGTCGGCGTTGATGCCGTCGCCGAGAAGGCGGGCGTCACGAAGCGCACGCTCTACTACCATTTCGACAGCAAGGACGCGCTGATCGCCGCCTATCTGGACGCCCGCGACCAGCCCAATCTCGTGCAGATGACGCGCTGGTTCGAGCAGGCGCGCGGAGGCCTCCCCGCCAAGGTCGGGGCGATCTTCGCGCAACTCGCGCGCGTCGCCCGTCATCCCAAATGGAAGGGATGCGGATTCCTGCGCACCGCGGCGGAGCTCGCGTCGATGCCCGGCCACCCGGCCGTCAGGATCGGCGCGCGCCACAAGGCACGCTTCGAAGCCTGGCTCGCGGATCGGATCGAGTCCGCAGGGATTGCCGATTCCCGCGAACTGGCCCGGCAGATCGCCATTCTGATGGATGGAGCGTTTTCCAGCATGCTCGTCCATCGAGACCCGGAATACATGGAGGCGGCCGGACGCGCCGCCCGCGCGCGGCTCGCCTCGGCCCGCACCGGGTGACCGCGGCGACGTGATCGCAGCTGCGAAAGCCGCTGCGCGATGGGCCCGACCCCACTCCGGCGGGAGGCGTCGCGCCAGCGTCGCGGCCGTCTTTCGGCGCCGACGTGCATAGGCACGCGAATCGCAGATGCGCCGGGGCGTTGCGCGAGGATTGCGGTTCCGTCCTACATCGGCCAGAACAGCGTCGCCCAGGCGTAGACCCCGACGGCGACGGCGAGGCCGAAGGGCGGCATCGCGCTCCAGGCGCGGAGCGGCGTCGGCGCATGGCGGCGCGTGATCTGCCAGCCGAGCCAGAGCGACCAGACGCCCGCTCCGCCCAGCAGCAGCGCCCGCAGGACGCCGACGAATCCGAGCGCGAGGCCTTCGGCGCGCAGCATCGTCACCGTGAGGGACGACAGGCCGAGGAAAACCCCGCAGCCGGCCAGCGGAATCAAGGCCTGCGCCAGGTGATGGAAGCGCTGTTTCGACCACGCCCCGAGCAGCGCGACCGACGCGGCGAGACACCCGCTGATCGAAAGACCGATGATCACGCTGCTCGCCAGGATGTAGCCGACGAGCACCGATCCATCGAGCAGCGAGAGAACGTCGTTCTGGTCCGGGTAGTTGGTGAGGATCCACCACGGCGCCAACGGCTCGAGCGGCCAGACGACCTCGCGGTCGACGAGCCAGGTGGCGATCGCCTGCTTGACGTCGATGAACCAGGCGCTCGAGGTCCAGTGGAAGGCACCCGCGGCGAGGCCGAGCAGGCCGAAGACAATGAGCCAGGTCTCGACCGGTTTCGTCTCGCGCCCGGCGACGTGCACGATCTCCTGGTTGGGTGAGCGGCGCGCGAGCGCCACCGCGCCACGGAAGCCGCTGCAGCGGCCGCACATGTGGCACATGCTCGCGCCGCGCATGGTGCGGATAGGCACGAGCGGCGCGCAGTTGACCGGCGGCACGTGCCCGCCACGCGGCTTGTGCCAGGCGCGCCAGGCATCCGGATCGACGCGGAAATGAAATGGAGCAAGCTTCGCGAGCAGGCCGAACACGCCGGTGACCGGACACAGGTATCGGCACCACACGCGCTTGCCCGAGCCGTACCGATAGCCGACGGCGATCGCCGCGAGCGTCGACCCGCCGAGGATCACCAGGACCGGCTTCGGATACTGATAGACGCTCACCATCTGGCCGTAGATCGTGGTGCCGGCGAACGCGACGAACGGCCAGCCTTTCCAGGTGAGCCAGCGCGGCACCGCATGTCCCTTGCCGTGCGCGCTCGCGGCTTCCGACAGCGTCCCTTCCGGACACAGGAGTCCGCACCACACACGTCCGACCAGCACCATGCTGAGCAGCACGAACGGCCACCAGATCCCCCAGAACACGAACTGGGCGAACAGCGTGAGGTTGCTCCAGATGTGCGCCGTGCGCGGCGGAAGCGGCAGAAAGAACGGGATCGAGATCAGCACCAGGTAGGCGGCGACAACCGTCCATTGTACGGCGCGGATCGCCCGCTGATGGCGCATCAGCCAGTCGCCGATCCGGCGCAGCGCTAGGTCGATGGCCGCTGGCGGCGGGGCCGGAGCCATGACTGGAACGAAACCGGATGTATCGAGCCGCATCTCAACGCACTACTTGGCGACGAGGACGGCCGAGGGCGAATCCGGATGGAAGTCGTCGAAGAACGGATACTCGCCGGGATCGAGCGTACGGATGACGAGCGTGGACACCGTGCCGGCCGCCAGCACCTTTTCCTTGCGCAGCTCGCGGCTTTCGAATTCCGCCGGCGTACGGCCGACATTGTGCAATTCGAGCGTGAACCGGCGCTTTGCCGGAACCTCCAGCCGCTTGGGCGTGACGATGCCGTCGTTGAACTCGATGCGGAAGACCGGATCGTCGGCGCGAGCGATGCCACCGGCGCTCGTGAGCGCAAGCGCCGTCGTGCACAGGCCGAACGCCATCGCGCGGCCCGAGAGGCTGCGCCTTCGTGGCCGGGCCGCGGCAGCGCGCGTGGAAACAGGGGTCATCGGCACGCTTCTTCTTGGAATCTCGCCTTTCAGTACTTCACGGTGCTGCGGACGCCGACCACGAGAGCGTCCCGGATCGGGGCGGTATCCGAACCATTCAGAGAGTTGGGGACGTGGCCGCCCGGATGGAAGATGTACTGAAGATTGGGCTGAACCGTCCACCCCGGAACGATCTGCGCCTGGTAGGTGAACTCCAGGGCCGCCTCGTAGTCGCGAACCGGGCTGTTCACGCCGGAAAAGAGGATCTGGTCCTGGTCGAATCCTTGCGCCCGGTTCGAGATGCCGGCGTAGGCGACGGCCACGCCAAACGCGTCGTCCGGTCGCGCCTTGATCATCCCGTTGAAGTTCACGCCGGCGTCGACATAGAAGTCGATGAGGTTGCGATCCGAAGGACTCGCCGACGCGCGGGCGAAGATTCCGACCCCCTTGTCGCCGTCGCCGCCGGGCAGGCGGTAGATCTGCTGGTCGACCACACCGTAGATGCCGAAGTCATACCGGTGTTGCAGCGGCATCTGGTTGCTGAGCGGATCGGCCAGCGGCAGGCCGCTCGTGTCGTAGCGCAGATCGTCGAAATTGCCGAAGTGCGTCCAAGCGCCGAGCTTGATCGTGCCCGGCAGGCCCTTGGCATCCTTTTCCTGGTTGTACTTGTACTGCGCCTCGCCGATGACGAACGGAGAATCCTGCACGCGGAAGTTCAGTCCGTTGCGGTCGCGCTCCTGCGGGTCGCCGGAGCCGGGGCCGGCCGGGTCTCCGTTGAACACGCCGAGCAGGAACGAGCTCTGCGGGTTCGGCTCGAACTTCACCCGGACGGCCGGCGTCGCCAGCGGATAGGCGGGACCACCGCTCGGCAGGTCGACGGCCGTGATGGTCGGCCAGCCGAACGTGCCGTTGATGAACAGGCCCGCATAATCGCTCGTCAGGAATTCGGTGTCGGCGCCGAGCTGGCCGAGGCGGACGGCGAGCTTGTCGTCGAGCAGCTTCTGCTCGAACCAGAGCTCGTAGAGACGCGTCGATGGCAACGCCTCGATGTTGCTCACCGGCATCAGGTTGCCGACATACTCGCGCGACAGGCCCTTGCCGTGGATCTGATAGGCATTGAGATGGAACGCGGCACCGCTCCAGCCGGCAAGCTTCTCCAGGTCGCCGTCGAGCACGAATTCGAGACGGCCTTCGTAGATGCTGCCGCGCTTGGCGCCGCCGGAGACGTCCGACAGGGTCTCGCCGATGTAGTTCAACTGGTAGGTGATGCCTTTCGACGCCAGCGCGGCGCGCATGCCGCCGGGATCCGCGACGTCGGACGGGAGGCTGGTGGCGATCGACGGCGAAGGAACGCCATTCTTGGTCTGATTGTCGTCGGCGATCGCGGCGGCAGGTGGGAACATGAGGTACGCCGCCGTCAGCGATGCGGCAAATGGTGCGAGTTCCAGGCGCTCCGACACGTTCACCCGCCGTTCTCAGTTCGTCATTCGCGAATCGCACGGGCTGCGCATGTCAGTATGCGCCCTTCTTGCCGGTGCCCGCATAGGTGAAATCGTAGTCGACGCTGAACGTCTTGAACCACGGCCCGACGCCGGTTTCCTTGTCGACGTGGCGGCCGAAGTGCACGTGCGGGTTCTCGCTCGGCGGCATGACGGTCAGCTTCAGCTTGTACTTGCCGGGTCCCATCATCTTCACGTTGTCGCCGTAGTGGGGACCGTCGTTGGCGACCATCGGCATCAGCGATCCCTTGATCGTGCGGCTGTCGCCGGCCTTGGTGAGCTCATAGTTGACCACGAGATAGCCGACCCAATCGCCCTCCGCATATCCGTTCGGATTGTCCTTCGCAGCCTTGATGTCGGCCTCGAGATGCACGTCGGAGTCTTTCGCGTCGCGCATCATGCCGGGCGGATCCATTTCGACCGGCTGCAGGTAGACGGCGGCGACTTCCATACCGGCCACCTTTTGCGGCTGGCCGATCGGATACTCCTTGGCGACCACCGCCGAGCCGAAGCCCACGCTGGCAGATCCTGCCACGGCGCAAACGATTGCGGCTTGAACGAACGCTCGCATGCTTCCTCCTCGGAGAGTCGATCGGCGCAACGGAATGAACAAACGCGAATCACGTATGCCGGCGGACAGGCCGCAAGTCAATGAAATACAAAGTATTTTGAATGATTCTACAGTGCGGCGACTTGGAGCGCGCCGAATGTTTGATGTGCTTTGATCGACAGGGACTTGGACCTGCCAGCACTCTGAAGAATAGAATCGGTCCAAAGATGCATACGCCGCGGGTCAGCCATGCATGCCCCAGCGGAGCTCCGGCCGTTCGGCGCGCAAGAAGACGAGTCGTCGAAGGGGCTCGCCTCCTCGGACGCTCCGAGATCTTTCATCTTCAACACGTCGGCCGCACGCGGGGAACATTCGCGGCGCCGGGTTCCCGCACTTCTCGCTTCGGATTTTCTTTTTCGCGTCTCCTCCGTTCGGGCGACGACGGCAAGCGGCGCAAGTCATATCGAATGCGCTGATGCCCGCATCCCGAACAGGCACGGGCAATTGCACGCAGTCGAGTGAACCGCATCACGTTCCGTTCGAGCCGGCCGTGCGAGCGTTCCCGAAGCGGCATCGGAAATGCTGCTGTCGCGCGCCGTCCATTGTCGGCCGTGCAGCCGATCGACCCGCCCCCGTCAGAGAGGACATCGTCATGTCAACGACCAAACTCGGCATCGTCTTCGTTCTCGGCATACTCGCCCTCACAACCCAATACGTGCTGTCCGCGCACGATGCCCGGGCGCCGCACGCAACCGCCGTCGCTACGGCGCCGATTTCTCCGCAAGAGATCACGCGAACGGCCGCTCCGATGCCCGATGCCGGATACGACATCGTGCCCTGAGCCGTTGCCTGCCGTTTCTGCAGCGAACCGGCACCAGAGCCTTTCCGGCCTTGATGGAATCAAAGCCGGGGCTCTCGGTTCTTGCCTTGACGCGTCTTCTTCACGCGAACCGAACCCACTTCGCTCGAGAACGCTCTAACGGACGCTGAGAAGCATCTTGGACTTGCCGGCCAGCAGCGCTCCGGCGCTGAGAATTCGCGGCCAGCGCTCGACGAAGGGAAGCGCCAGCGCGGTCAGGCGCGGGCGCGTCGCGATCTGGGAAAACAGCGCGGCGGCGCGGATGCGCGTGGCGAACGCCGCGCGCCAGTCGGCGTCGTAGGCACGAGCCACCGCGGCTTGCACGGCGGAACGGGCGATGCCGTCACGATGCGGCGCCAGCCGGCGGCACAGCAGCCACGCCGACTGCATCGCCATGCTGATCCCCTCCGCCACGATCGGATGCGCCTCGCCGGCGATGTTGCCGACAAAGAAGATCCCCTCGTGGTGACGCCGCCGCATTCCCGGCCGGATTGGGCCGGCCGACAGGCAGGCGCCGTCGAGGCGCGCGGACCGCAGCGCGTCGCGCGCGCCGCGACAGGAGGATTTGACGTGGCCCAGCACCGCCTCCGCGGCGGAACTGCCACGGACGCGCGCACGGCAGGCGCGCAGAACGTCCCGGCGAATGCAGCACGACAGGCTGACACGGCCATGATCGCACGCGACCATGCCCCCGTAGCCGCCCGGGAACACCAGCAAAGGCATGAGGTCGGCCGCAAGGTCGCAGTCCCTGAAATGCGCCTTGAAGGCGAGAAGGTCGGAGGCGCGGTGCGTGCGGGGCGGCATCGCCGCGGGCCCGCGTTCCCACGATCCATGGGCCGCGACGAGCACGCGGGCGACGAGCGTCCGCTCGAAGTCCTCGGTGCGCAGCGTGCACGCATGACCTTCCTCGGTGCGCCGCACGGCGATCACGCGCCAAGGCTGCCACGGCTCGGCACCGGCGCCCACGGCCGCCTGCAGAAGCATGTGATCCAGATGCTCGCGCCCGAGCGCACGGCCCCATTCGTGCGTCGATCCGACAGCCGAGGGCATTTTCGCCGCGACGACGGTATCGCCCGCGAACAGACCGATCCGTTGAATGGGCGGCCCGGCGAGCCGCAGAAAGCCGTCTTCGACGCCGATCTCGCGCAGCAGCGGCAGGCTGGTCGCTGAAACGAATTCGCCGCACACCTTGCGGCGCGGAAAGTCGGCCTTCTCCACGATCGCCACCACCCATCCGGCGCGCGCCAGCAAGAGCGCGGCGGTCGCGCCGGCCGGGCCGGCGCCGATGACAAGGGCGTCATAGACCAACGCCCGCCCCCGCTGCGGTTCTCACGGCGGCGAAGCAGTGGGTGAACAGACCGGCCCCGTGTTCGCGCAGCCTCCAGGATCCCGGCGGCCACGCGGCGGACAGTTCGCGCCCCGTGAACCCGGCGCGCACGCTCACCACGGCGTCATGGCGGGTGACCGCCGAGCAGCCGACGAGGCCAACGAGCCTGCTGGCATTGAGCGCGAAACTGCCGCGACGCGGCTCGCAGGCGACGAAGCACGGCGTCAGGCGCGCGACGCGACGCAGCAGCACGCCAAGCGCCTCCGGCGCGAAGTGGTGCAGGAACAGGTTGGCGACGGCGATATCGTGAGAATCCGGCGGCTCCCGTTCCAGGTAGGAAAAGACATCGGCCGCGACCGTCCGGACCTTCCAGCCGTGTCTTGCAAACGCTTCGCGCGTGACGTCCGTCACGACGTCGTGCCGATCGACCAGGGTCATGGTGACGCCCGGCCAGCGCGGCGCAAGACGCCGCGCGAGGCGCAGCGCGAAAATGCCGTCGC
This sequence comes from uncultured Hyphomicrobiales bacterium, assembly GCA_964538565.1. Classification (GTDB taxonomy): domain Bacteria; phylum Pseudomonadota; class Alphaproteobacteria; order Rhizobiales; family Xanthobacteraceae; genus CAYVBN01. The sequence goes on from CAZIGW010000092.1 coordinate 8,650, forward strand.
CCCCGCCGAGATCGAGCAGCGTGCGCGGCGGCGGACCGGCGCGGTGGCGCGTCAGCGCGCGCGCCATGATGCCGACCTGCAGCATCAATCCATTGAGGCGGCCGAGGTCGCGCCGCGACCGCGCGGCCCGCGGGTCGTGCGCCGGCAGTTGATC
>CAZIGW010000093.1:0-6462 GCA_964538565.1 uncultured Hyphomicrobiales bacterium
CAATCTCAAGAAGGCCAACCGCCTGCCCAGGGACATCAAGATGTTCCCCATGCAGGCGCCCTACCAGCCCACCGTGCACGATCTGCACAACGCCGGCCGCGCCTTCCCGCCCTCCCACCTCCATCAGAGCTGGCTCGACTATCTCTACTGGGACATCGAGCTCGAGCCATAGCCCGCTTGGCAGGGCCCTCGCCAATAACTATTATTGAGCCTTCAGCAGGGGAGGCCGGTCATGGCCATCAGCGCCGATCTGGGGGAAGCCCTCGAAAAGGTCGTGAACGATCTCGTCGCCAAGGGCCGCTACAACTCCAAGAGCGAAGTGCTGCGCGAGGGCGTGCGCCTCGTGCAGGAACGCGAGGCGGCCTTGGCGAAGTTGCTTGCGGTGCTCGATAGGAGCGTTGAAGACTCCATTGCAGGTCGAACAAAGCCTTTGGAAGAAGTTGCCCGGCGGCTCAGTACAAAATATAGGGCGATGGCGAAAAAGCGCGCTTGATGAGGGTTATCCTTACTGATGCCGCCGAGGCCGATCTTGAACAGATCGGCGACTTTATTGCGGTCGACAATCCCCTGCGTGCTGATAGTTTCGTGTCAGAGCTGGTTGAGCGATGCCTGGGCCTTGCGCACCATCCCCTGCGTCACCCGGTGTTTCTGAACCACGCAGGCCGCGAAATCAGACGTTTTCCGCACGGCGGATACCTGATCTTCTACTCGATCGAGGAGGACGCCGTTGAAATACACCACGTCGTCCATTCCGCACGCGACTATGTTCAGCTGCTCTTTCCCGAGGGCTAGCCCCTTTTGCGCATCGCCTGCGCCAGCATGGCGGCCGCGAGCAGCGCCACGATCAGCGCCGAAATCAGCGCATTGTAGCCCGCAAGGCTGAGCTTCAGCACGGGGTCGCGCCACTGCACCTGGTCGCAGGGGACCACTTTGGCGATGTTGCCGCTCGAGAGGTCGCCAAAGCTCAGATCGCCGCCGGTGCCGGTGCACGCCGTCGGGCCTGGCCACCATCCCCACTCCACGCCCGCATGGTAGGCCGCCATATAGGCCGACCACACGAAGATCAGGGCCCCGGCCGCCACCGCGGCATACCAGACCACCAGCGGCAGCCGGTTCCACAGGATCAGCACCAGCGCGAGCACCGGCAGCCCCCAGTAATAGGCCTGTCGCTGCGCAAGGCACAGTTCGCATGGCACGAGCCCGCCGAAGATCTGCGTTCCCCAGGCCCCGGCGATCGTCGCAAGGCCAATGACGAACGCGATTCCCACCAGAATCTTGTCGGCGGGCAGGGCTCTCTGCGATGTCATGGCGGTGCTGGTCATGATCTCCTCGTGCTGTGACGGCCGATTGCGGCGGTTCCTTGCCCGATTGCAAGCCGCTCGCAATCAAGTGAGCTATCCGGCATCCGGCGCCAGTCCGAGCCTTTGCTGAATGGCGAGCGCGTTGCGCGGCGCGTTCGGCTTGTCGTTCGAGACAAAGAACGCGAAAACGTCGCGCTGCGGCGGCTTTGCGCCGGCCGGCGCGATCGTCGGGCCTTCGATGGGCCGGCCCTCGCTCAGCGCCTTGAGCCGCCCGGCCCAGACATCCAGGTCCGCCTCGCCATAGCGCTCTGCTCCGGGCGGCCCCTGCAGCCGGCAATAGGTGAAGTCGGCGGTCTGATCCAGATACGGCCACTCCGCCGTGTCGGCCAAGACCAGCGCGACATTGTGCGCACGCAGCAGGTCGATGAATTCGGCTTGGGCGAAGGCGGCGCTGCGCACTTCGATCGCCTGCCGGATATCGCGCGGCAGCAGCTTGAAGAACGCTTCGAGCCGCTTGAGGTCGAATTTGAAGTTCGGCGGGAGCTGCCAGCACACCGCCCCCAGCCGCCGGCCCAGCGCCGCGATCGATTTGAAAAAGAAGTCGACCGGCTGCTCGACCTCCTTGAGGCGCTTGATATGGGTCACCCCCTGGTGGCCCTTGACCGTGAACACGAACGATTCCGGCGTCTGCGCGGCCCAGGCCTCGAAGCTCGCCGGCTTCTGGTTCTGGTAGAAGGTCGCGTTGATCTCGATCGCCGTCACATGCCGGCTGGCCCAGCCAAGCTCGTCCTTCTGTTTGAGGCCCTCGGGGTAGAATTGTCCGTTCCGCCATTCGGGAAAGATCCACCCTGCCATGCCGGTCCTGATCCTTCCTGCCATCGCCGCCCCGCCTCCTCGTGGTCGCCGACGAAGCTTAGCATCATTTGCCCGGTCCCCAACCCGTCCCCGCCGCCCGGCCGGTCCGCCTCAGGTTGACGCCCCACCGCAATTTGCTTTAGTCGCTGCGCATCCATAGGCGCCCCTGTGGTGGAACTGGTAGACGCGCCGGACTCAAAATCCGGTTCCGAAAGGAGTGTCGGTTCGATCCCGACCGGGGGCACCAGCGGCATCCAACTCTGAGGGCGACAAAGGCCCGGAGTTCTGGGCCTCAGCGCCCGATAAGCCACTGTAATCCCGTCGCTATCCGCCCCACGGCGATGGCTATTCGTGGTCCAGGTTGGTCCACTTGGGTCCAGCACTGTCCACCGAAGGCGAGTCGGTTGAGAGCACTGTTCGGCCTATTGGACAGAGCACGGTTTAGTAAGCTTGTAGTGCAGCCCCGCTCACCAGCCGGAGGCCGCACATGCCCCAGACCTTCACCGCCCAACAGCTAGCCGCCATCACTGCTGACGGCGAGTATCGGGCAGACCGCAACATCTACATGCAGGTGCGCGACGGCGGCGCCACGCGCTCGTGGGTGTTCCGCTATCGCTACCTCGGCCGCGTGCGCCGCATGGGTCTCGGCAGCGCCCGCGACTACACGCTGACGGACGTGCGCCGGAAGGCCACAGCGGCGCGCAAGCTCCTCGATGACGGTATCGACCCGCTGGAGGCGCGGCGCGAGGAACGGGCGGCTCGGATGTTCGCTGCGGGTGGCCCGACCTTCGAGGTCTGTGCCGAGGAATACATCCTCAGCCGCGAGCCGGGCTGGCGGGACAAGAAGCGCGCCGAGCGTTGGCGCGGCAGTCTCAAGAACTACGTCTTCCCGACCATCGGGAAGCTAACTGGCTCGCAGATTACCACGGACCATGTCCTGACCATCCTCAAGCCCATATGGAGCACCAAGCCAGAGACGGCGGGCCGCGTGCGGGGGAGGGTGGAGAACATCATCGACTACATGGTCGCCAAGAAGCACCGGGCGCCCGGTCCGAATCCAGCCTCGTGGAATGGGCCGCTCAGCAAGCTGCTGCCTGCGCCATCCTCGGTGCAGAAGGTCGTGCACCACCCCTCGGTGCCTTATGCGGAAATCCCCGCGCTGTACGCCCGCATCCGCGCCGTGGGCTCGGTCGCCGCCAGAGCGCTGGGGTTCACCCTACTCACGGCCGTCCGCAGCGGCGAGGCCCGTGGCGCCCGCTGGCGCGAGTTTGACCTTGAGGCGAAGACGTGGACCATCCCCGCCGAGCGCATGAAGATGGAGCAGCCACACGTGGTGCCGCTAACCGAGGAGGCCATCGCGCTGCTGGGCGACGTGGGCGAGCCGGACGCGCTGGTGTTCCCCGGCGTCAAGCGCGGGGAGCCACTGTCTGACGCCTCGATGCTCTATGTCCTGCGCAACATCACCAAGGAAGACGCCACAGTCAACGGGCTGCGCGCCAGCTTCAGGACCTGGGCGGCCGAGGCGACAAATTGTCCCCGAGAGATTGCGGAAGCCTGCCTCGCCCATCGGGTCGGGGATGATGTAGAGCGCGCGTATGCCCGCACCACGTTCTTCGAGAAGCGGAAGGCGTTGATGGACGAATGGGCGACATTTGCAACCTCGGGCCAGAAATCGGCCCCAGCATCTTAACGATGCTGAGCGACGAGGACCGGCTAGCGCACTGATAGCTGGGCGGCGAGCCAAGCCTGTCGCGCACCAACGTCAGTCAGCATCTCTTTGCATCCATCACCAATTTGCCGCAACGCAGTATCGTCAGATTGGTCATGCGCCCGTTCCAAGTCCTGAGAAGCTGTCAGCAGAACGGCCTTGAACTCATACTTGTCGAGTTCGAACAGCATCCCCTTCGCAACGTCGAAGAAAACTTGTGACGCTGCTTTGGCGGCCCCTTCATCATCAACCGGGGCTGTCGAAAGCATGTCGTAGAGGAGCGAGCACTCGGCATACCTCTGCCCCAACGCTCGTCTGGCCCGCTGCCAATCGGACAACAAGATGTAGCTGTCGCTAGCGGTGATAACTTTGATGAGGCGCGATGGGTCCGGAAGTGGTTCAGCGGCCAGTGCGGGCGATATTGCGGCAAGGCCTAATGCCACGGCGGCAACGAACCTGATGCTCATGGGTACCCCCAACGCGTTACCTTAACCTAACACCGCCCTAGGCGAAGATTCCACTACGAGCTTGGCCAACGCCAAGCATTGGTGGCTCCATCAACAACGGAGACCATCATGACCATCGACGCCAAGATACGGGCGCTGCTCGCCAAGACCGTGAAGGCTGGGGCCACCGCCCACGAACAAATCGCTGCCACCGAGTTGGCCCGCAAGCTGATAGCCAAGCACGGCCTCAAGGAGCGCGAGTTCACGTGGCCCACGCCCCCGGCCCAGCCCCAGGTCCGCAAGGCCGCCAAAGTCGCCCCACGCGCCCGCAAAGCCGCGAAGCCGGGCAGGGGTGCCACCCGCGCCGCCAAGCCTGCCAAGCGCCCCACGCGGGCCGACGAGGTGGTCGAGCTACTGCGCCGCAAGAACGGCGCAACCATCGAGGAGATGGTGACCCGGTTCGGCGTCCAGCCGCATAGCATCCGCGCCATCATCAGTGTGGAGTCACGCAAGCGGGGACTGAAGGTTGAGATGCCGGGCAAGGCACACTACCGTCTCGTTGACTAGCTAGCTTGCAAGGCGTACAGGCGGCGCCCCTCATGGGGCGCTTGTCTTTCCGCACCGGGCCCAGCCAATGCACATCTTCATCGATGAGTCGGGGACGTTCGCGCTGAGCGAAAAGCCTTCGAGCGTTTCGGCGGTAGGGGCGCTAGTGATTCCGTCATATCAGATGCCCGGCTTCGAGAAACTGTACGGCCGCGTGCGGCGGACGCTGCCGAAGCACAACGGCGAGGTAAAGGGTAAGCTTCTCTCTGAGGACCAAGTCGTCGAGGTCGCAGAGGTGGTGCGTAAGGTCGGCGGCGTCTTTGAGGTATTGCTCATGGACATGGGGCTTCACACTAAGGCCGGTCTCGAAGCCCATCGAGCGGGCCAGGCCGAGGCGGTGACCGCCAACCTCACCGACCTTCACCATCCCAATCTGAAGACTAACGTCTGGGCCCTGCGCCGCGAGCTAGAAGATATGTCGCTGCAGCTCTATGTGCAGGCATTTGCGATGGAGACGCTCATATATCACACCATCAACCATCTGCAGACGTATCACGCGTTTCACAACCCAGCCGAGCTGCGTGCCTATCATTGGGTGATTGATGCAAAGCATCGTGATGGGGAGCCACTAGCGCCATGGGAGGAGTGGTGGCGAAAGGCAGTACTGCCGCTGCTAGAGTCTCACACCTTCAAGGAGCCCTTCATGATGGTGGAAGGCGGCGACTATTCCGGGCTGTCTCGATACGAGACGACGGTCAGCGAATGGAAGCAACAGTTCATCAAGCCGAGCGCACGAGAGGGACACTTCGACCTGAAGCTCTTGATGACAGAGGACTTTCGGTTCTCTTCCGCTAGCGAGCCGGGCCTCGAAGTAGTCGACATCCTGGTGAACACAATGCGCAGGTCGGTTTCTGGCAACTTCTCTCGGGACGGCTGGATGGCGCTCCCGCAGTTGATGATTAATCGCAAACCCCAGTGCTTCCATTTCATCATGCTCGGCAAAGACGAAGTCCCTGACCGCCCGTTGCCGTATCGTGCAGTGCTGAGAGATTTCAAACAGGGCGGTCGCATCATGCTCCCGCGCTCGTGACGCCCACGCGGAAGGCTGCGTGTCTATAAGGGATAACCGACCAGGAACCCCGGTCTGAAGATGTCCCGTTGCATTTCCGTCGGAAAGTCGTTGGCATTTGCATAGGCAACGGCCAGGACCGCAAACGACTGACGGAACATTGCGAAGGAGGTCGCGCCATCGTAGTCATCGAGCGGCCTCATCGCTACCTGAAAATCCTCCTCTGCTCGGAGACCTTTCTGCATCAGCGCAAGGGTAGGGCCAAGGACCTCACTGACGGATGCCGGGAGACCGTCGCCACGGATGTGTTCGACGTTCGTAAACGGTCGCGCCCACACACCACCATCCTCTGGAAGTATGCAGCCGGTCATCTGGTAATAGAGGGCCATTCCAACTCGAGCCCCGAATGCTTCGAGTACGGCGCGGCGCACCGAGAAGTCCATTACGATGACCTCGCCACCGACAGCGGCCTGCACCTCTGACGGTATTTGCTGGGGTGATGCAAACCCACGAGCTAACTCGTCACGCACTGGAGGG
>CAZIGW010000094.1:0-22810 GCA_964538565.1 uncultured Hyphomicrobiales bacterium
GTCGCCTGCAGGAATGCGCCCGCCGGCAGGACGACCGCCGCACGGCCCATCCGCACCGTCGGCCTGGCGCGCTGGGCGATCAGCTCGCCGTGGCGGGTGATGCGGGCCAGGCGGTGTGCTTCGGCGATTCCTGCGAGCGCCGCCGATTGCGGCGGCGGCAACGGGCCCGAGCCGCGCACGTCGACGTCCATGCCGGCCTCGGTCGCGGTCAGCTGGATGTCGAGCGGCTTGCCGGCCGGCCGCAGCACTTCGGCGATCGCCCAGGCGGCCTCGACCGCGCCGCCCAGGCCCGGCGCCAGGATCGGGCAGCGATCGATCGCCACGATGCGATGGGCGCGCGGCGCCATGTATCCGGTCTGCAACACGTCGTGCGTGGCGCGCCGCGCATGCAACACCGTTCGCCGACGTCCTTCGCCGTGCGCGTCGACGAGGTCGTCGACGACCACGTCGAGTCCCGCCTGCGCCAGCGCCGCGATGACGAGATCGCGTTTCCATGCCTGGTATCGGCCGAACGCCCAGTGCTGCACGGCGCAGCCGCCGCAGGTGCCGAAATGCGGGCAGATCGGCGTGATCCGCTCCTCGCTCGCCACCTCCACGCGCAACAGGTGGCGGCGATCGGGGTGGCCGGGCCAGGAATCGACTTCGACGATCTCGCCCGGCAGCGTGAAGGAAACGTAGATCTCGCCTTCGGGTCCCTCGGCGACGCCATCGGCGCGACGGCCGAGGCGCGTGATCATGAGCCGCTCGGTCATGCTCCGCCTTAGCGCATGGTCCGGCGAAGTGGAACCGGTTCGCTCAAGGCGGCGCGGGTTGGGCGGGCGCGGCCGGCAGGTAACCGCGGCGCGTCAGTGCGTGAAACCGCCACACCAGCAGCAACGCATAGAGCACGAGCCCGACGGTGAATCCGATCCAGATGCCGGGCGCCGCGAGCCGTGCCGGAAAGCCGAGGCCGTAGGAGGTGGAGAATCCCACCAGCCAGAAGCTCACCGCCGCGAAGATCATCGGCACCCGGGTGTCGTTGAGGCCGCGCAGCGCGCCGTTGGCGACGGTCTGCACGCCGTCGGCCACGAAGAAGGTGGCACCGAGCCCGAGCAGCGTCGCGGCGAGCGCCACGGTGGCGCCCGCTTCGGCCGCCTTGGCGCCAAGAAAAACGAAAGGGATCGCGTGGCGGAACAGCACGATCACCAGCGCCATGCCGGTCATGAAGGCGGCGGCGAGCCCGATGGCGGCAAAACCGGCGCGGCGCGTCGCCGCCGCGTCTTCGCGTCCGACCGCGTGCCCGACGCGAACGCTCGCGGCGGTCGAGATGCCGAACGGCACCATGAACAGCACCGACGCCACCTGCATGGCGATCTGGTGCGCCGCGAGCGGCGTGGTGCCGAGGGAGCCCATCAGGATCGCGGCGGTCGCGAACAGGCCGTATTCCAGCAGAAAGGCCCCCGAGATCGGCGCCCCGATCGTCGCGAGCTGCTGCAGCAGTGCGCCGTCGAAGCGCCAGAAGCGCCCGAGTACGCGGTACTTGCGGAACGGATGGCGCGTATAGGCGATCCACAGCAGGGCGACGCACATCGTGAGGTCGATGATCGTCGTTCCGGCGCCGGCACCGAGCAGTCCGAGCCGCGGCAGCCCGAAGGCGCCGTAGATCAGCGCGTAGGCGAGGAGGGTATTGGCCGGGATGGCGACGAGAGTGATCCAGAGCGCCGGCTCGGGCCGGTTCACCGCGCTCATGAAGCCGCGCAGCGCGATGAACCACCAGGCCGGAACCAGGCTCCAGCCGAGCCCAGTGAGGTATTTCCCCGCCAGCCGGGCTGTCACCGGCGTCTGGCCGAGCGCGAGCAGCAGGTCCTCGCCGCCGAACTGGAGGGCCGTCAGCGGCACGCCGACCAGCGTCGCGGCCCACAGGCCGACGCGCAGCGATCGGCGCACCATGCGCGGGTCGCGCGCCCCGTAGGCCTGCGCCGCCAGCGGCGCGACCGCGGACACGAAGCCAAGTCCGAACACGAAGGCGGCGAACAGCACGGTCTGCCCGAGCGCCGCGGCCGCGATGGCTTGGTCGCCCAGATGGCCGATGAGGACGAGATCGCTCGTCATCATCGCCACCTGGCCGAGCTGAGACATGGCGATCGGCAGCGCGAGCCTGATGGTCGCGGCGATCTCGCTCCGCCACGGCCACGCCGGCATCGTTTCGATGTCGTCTCTCATCAGGGCGCGGACCATAGAGGCTCTTGCGGCGAGAGGAAGGTCCGGCGTGCCGCCTTCACCAATTGTTCATCCGCGTGTGACCGCGACGATCGAAATGCCTGATCGTGCGCATCGTGTTCGTTCATATCGGGTGTGCGCGGCTATGACTGCTGCGCGCCGAGCAGGAATTCGCGGTTGCCGTCGGCGCCCGTCAGGGGCGACGGCATGGTTCCGAGGACCGTCCAGCCGAGCGATTTCACGTGCGCGACGACGTCCCGGCGCACCTGTTCGTGAACGGCGGGGTCGCGCACGATGCCTTTTTTCAGATGTCGCCGCCCGGCCTCGAATTGCGGCTTGATCAGCGCCACGAGCCGGGCCGAGCGACTTGCTAGCCCAAGTGCCGCCGGCAGCACGCGCGCGAGCGAAATGAAGCTCACGTCGACGGTGACGAGGTCGGCCGGCGCGGACAGGCGATCGGCGCTGAGCGCGCGGATGTCGGTGCCCTCGATCGAGACGATCTGCGGCCGTCCGCGCAGGCTCGCGTGGAGCTGGTCGCGTCCCACGTCGACGGCGTAGACGCACGCCGCGCCGCGCTCGGCGAGGACTTGCGCAAACCCGCCCGTCGACGCGCCGACGTCGAGGCAGACGAGGCCTGCGGGATCGAAGCCGAAGTGATCGAGCGCGGCGGAGAGCTTCACGCCCGCGCGCGACACCCAGGGGTGCGCCGGAGCGGCGCGCAGCACGGCGCCGAGCGGAATTTCATCGGACGCCCTGGCGACCAGGATGTCGTCCGCGTGCACCAGCCCGGCCTCGATCGCCGCCTGCGCCTTGGCGCGGCTCTCGAACAGCCCGCGTTCGACGAGCAGGCGATCGGCGCGCCGGCGTTCGGTCATGGCGACGAGCCGTTCTGCAATTCCGGATCAGTCGAAGGTCGCCACGCACTCCCGTCACCTCTCCCGGAAGATGAGGTCGGCGGGATGCGAAGCATCGAGCCGGGTGAGGGGATATCGCCCATCGAGCGTCCTGATCTCCCTCACTCCGGCCTTGTCACCGGGAGAGCGGGCGCGCCGCACCCGCGGCAACGACCAAGCGCGCCAACACGGTCAGAAAAGATCGGCGGAGTCGTCTCGATCACTCCTCAGGCGAGCTTCACCGTGTCAGCCTTCATTTCGCGTCCGAGCGCCTCGAACACCTTGGCGACGATGCCGCGCGCGTCGAGACCGGCCTTCGCGTACATGGCGGCCGGCGAATCCTGGTCGATGAACACGTCGGGCAGCACCATGGCGCGGACCTTCGCGCCGCGGTCGAGCACGCCGTTCTCTGCGAGCGTCTGCAGCACGTGGCTGCCGAAGCCGCCGATCGAGCCTTCCTCTATGGTGATGAGGACCTCGTGCTCGCGCGCGAGACGCAGCACCAGATCGGTGTCGAGCGGCTTGGCGAAGCGGGCGTCCGCCACGGTGGTGGAGAGCCCGTAGGAGGCGAGTTCGTCGGCCGCCTTGAGGCACTCGGCCAGGCGTGTGCCCAATGACAGGAGCGCCACTTTGTGGCCTTCGCGGACGATGCGGCCCTTGCCGATCTCGAGCGGCTTGCCTTCCTCCGGCATCTGCACGCCGACGCCTTCGCCGCGCGGATAGCGCAGCGCCGAGGGACGATCGTCGATCGCGGCGGCCGTCGCCACCATGTGCACGAGCTCGGCTTCGTCGGCGGCGGCCATGATCACGAAGCCGGGCAGGCAGCCGAGATAGGCCACGTCGAACGAGCCGGCATGGGTCGGCCCGTCGGCGCCGACGAGGCCGGCGCGGTCGATCGCGAAGCGCACCGGCAGGCGCTGGATCGCGACGTCGTGCACCACCTGGTCGTAGGCGCGCTGCAGGAAGGTCGAGTAGATCGTGGCGAACGGCTTGAAGCCCTCGGTCGCCAGTCCGGCCGCGAATGTCACCGCGTGCTGCTCGGCGATGCCGACGTCGAACATGCGGTTGGGAAATTCCTTGGCGAACAGGTCGAGGCCCGTACCGGACGGCATGGCGCCCGTGATGGCGACGATCTTGTCGTCCTTCTTCGCTTCCTTGATCAGGCTCTCGGCGTACACCCTGGTATAGGACGGCGCGTTCGATTTCGACTTCGCCTGCTTGCCCGTCGCGACGTCGAACTTCACCACGCCGTGGTACTTGTCGTCGGACTCCTCGGCCGGCGCGTAGCCCTTGCCCTTCTGCGTGACGACATGAACCAGGATCGGCCCGTCCTTGGCGTCGCGCACGTTGCGCAGCACGGGCAGCAGATGGTCGAGATTGTGCCCGTCGATCGGGCCGACGTAGTAGAATCCGAGTTCCTCGAAAAGCGTGCCGCCGGTCCAGAAACCGCGCGCATATTCCTCGACGCGCTGCGCCTTCTGGTAGATGAATTTCGGCAGGCGCTTGGCGAGCTGCTTGCCGATCTCGCGCAGCGACCGGTAGGTCCCGCCGGACACAAGTCGCGCCAGATAGGCAGACATGGCGCCTACCGGCGGCGCGATCGACATGTCGTTGTCGTTGAGCACGACGATCAGCCGTTCGGCGCGCGCGCCGGCGTTGTTCATCGCCTCGTAGGCCATGCCGGCGGACATCGCGCCGTCGCCGATCACGCAGATCACGTTGTTGCTCTTGCCGGCGAGATCGCGCGCCACGGCCATGCCGAGCCCGGCGGAAATCGATGTCGAGGAATGCGCGGCGCCGAACGGGTCGTATTCGCTCTCGGCCCGCTTGGTGAAGCCGGACAGGCCGCCGCCCTGGCGGAGCGTGCGGATGCGGTCGCGCCGGCCGGTCAGGATCTTGTGCGGATAGGCCTGGTGGCCGACGTCCCAGATGAGCCGGTCACGCGGGGTGTCGAACACGTAGTGCAACGCGACCGTCAGCTCCACGACGCCGAGGCCGGCGCCGAGATGGCCCCCCGTGACCGCGACCACGTCGATGGTTTCGCAGCGCAGTTCGTCGGCAAGCTGCCGGAGCTGGCGTTCTTCGAGGCGGCGGAGATCTGTCGGGGTCTTGACCAGATCGAGCAGCGGCGTTTTCGACTGGGCCACGCGGTAACTCCGTAAGTGTCTGGTTCGGGCCGCGATCCTGGTGGCAGATCACCGGAATCCGACCCTTACACCACATCAAAGGGGCCAGGCAAATCGGGGCAACCCGGAATTCCTGGCAAAATCATAGTCGCTCCGGCGCGACCTCGTCCACGAAGGCTGCGCCGGACCGATATCGAGAGGAACGTTGTAGCACCAAAAGGCGAGTGTGTTCACGCCCTTCGGTGAAGCCCGGGCGGCGGCGCGGTGCATCCCCGGTCGCGCCCCTTACGGCGGTGCTTCCTGCGGAAGATAGGCGCATGCTTCCTCGCGGCTGTCGCGATACACGGTGACCCGTGCCACCGGTCCGTAGTGGCGAACCTGCTCGTAGATGAAGCGGGCGAGGTTTTCGAGAGTGGGAACGCCGAGCGCCTCGATCCGGTTCAGAAATTTGTGGTCCAGCATCTGCTGGATTTCGCCCAGGCGCTGCTCCAGCAAGCCGATATCGACGATCATTCCGGTGCGAGGATCGGGCGTACCGCGCAGCGCCACCTCGGCCCGGAACGAGTGGCCGTGGACCTCTTCGCTCACGCTGCCGAGGGTGGTGCCGCCAAGGGTATGCGCCGCCTCGAACCGAAACGATTTGGTGAGCTCCCACATCAGCGGATTCCCAGGGCCTTGTGCAATTGAATGCTCAGGCGCCATTGCGGATGGTCGAGGCAGTAGGCAATGGCGCGCCGCGTGTTGTCGGCAAGATCGGGGCCGTCCATCGGCTGCAAGGAGAAGCGCGCGAACGCCAGATCGGCAAAGCGCTCCGGCGGCGCGCCTGCCTGCGGAAACACGAGCTTCAGCTCGTCCCCCGAGCGCTGGCGCAATTCGGCGCCGGCCTTGGGGCTGACGCAGATCCAGTCGAGGCCGCGCGGCGCCTCCAGCGTGCCGTTCGTCTCGACGGCGATCGTGAAGCCGCGCGCGTGCAGGGCCGCGATCAGATGCTCGTCGACCTGCAGCAACGGCTCGCCGCCCGTGAGCACGACGAAGCGATCCTCGCCCCGCGGTCCCCATTCGGCTTCGATCGCGGCGGCGAGATCGGCGGCGCCGGCATAGCGCGCCCCGCGCGTTCAGTCCGTGCCGACGAAATCCGTGTCGCAGAAGGTGCACTGGGCGTCGGCCCGGTCCGCCTCGCGGCCGCTCCACAGGTTGCAGCCGGCGAAGCGACAGAACACGGCGGGCCGGCCGGCATGCGCGCCTTCGCCCTGCAACGTGCGGAAGATCTCCTTGACGGCGTAAGTCACGGGATGGCGCCCCGGAAACAAGATGTCCTCCTTCCGCAGGACCGCCCGGCCAACGGCGGCCGTCCCGACCGGGTTCCTGCCACGTCGTTCCACAACATGTGCCGGTCCTCGACGCCTCCGATGCGGCCGGCCGCAGGCCGACGGAGCGGCTGCGCCTCGCGGCGGCCCTGGGGCGATCCTGGCCATAGTGCAGCAACGGCGACACCGCAACGCGTTGCATTGGTGAATGCCGGCTGAATGTCGCGCCTCAAAATCGGTCGGGCTCGGGCCGGGCCGATCGCGGCGGTATCAGGACATGACCGTCGGGCGGTCCCACAAGCAATGTGGCCGGACCTCGCGGGAGGTCCGGCCACCCGCCGTGACGGCTGGTGTCTGGGGGCCGTGGCCGGGCAAGCTCCCGGCCGGAGATCATTTTGCTTCGACGCTGATCTCACCCTTCATATTGGGGTGAAAGCGGCAGAAATACGCGATCGTCCCCGGCTTGCTGACCACGATATGGCCTTTGGCATGGGCGGGAAGCATCACGTCCCAGCTCTTGTCGGCCGCGGTTGCCGTGTGGGCGACGAAATCCTCGTTCGCCCATTCGATCGTGTCGCCGACCTTGGCCGAGATCCGGGCCGGCGAGACGACGAGATTCTTCATCGTGACGTGGATGACTTCGGCCGCGCACACCGAAGGTGCGGCCGCGATGAGGAACGCCGAGGCGATCGCGCAGAGACCCGGTCTCGCTTTGATCATGCCGCCCTCACTTGAGCTCGCTCGCGAGGTGCTCGGCGTGCTGCTCGTGTCCCTCGAAGATCTTGAGGCCGGTCGAGAGCAGATCCTTCAGCTCGGGGTTGCTCGCCGAGGGGATGAGGGTGTTCTGCAGCGCGCCGTTGACCGTCTTGTGGAAGGCGACCTCGTTGTCAACGTAGGCCTTGTCGAAGGCCGCGCCGTTGAGCCTGGACAGTTCGGCGCGCTTGGCGGCCGCCTGCTTCGCCAGGCTCTTGCTGGTGTCGTTGTCCTCGGGCTTGACCTTGAGCTTCTTGACGAGCGCGAGCGCCTTCTTGTTGACCGCCGTGTGGTCGCGGACCATGTCGTTGGCGAAGGCGCGGACGTCCTTGTTCTTCGACTTCTTCAGCGCCTGCTTGGCGGCCTGGATGTCGAGCTCGCCCGCCGTGTAGGCGATGTGCGCGATCTGCGGATCGGTGGGCTTGGCGCCTTGCGCCATCGCGCCCGAGGTGAGCAACAGGGCGGCCAGCAGGCTGCCCGCTGCGGAACCTGTCATTCGGAGGCTGAACATCGCTTGGTCTCCCGGTGAAAGAACCTGTGGCTTGCGCCGACACTTGGATGCCGGCACGTGCCGAAGGTTCCCGCCGGGGGATCAGCTTTTCAGCGCGAGGCGGGCCACCACCACATCGGCCATGCGCTGGCAGCGCGCGCCATCGAACGGAAATGCGTCGAGCATCACCGGGCCGACGTGACGCTCGAGCGCGTCGCGCAACAGACGACGTGCGCGATGCAGCCGCGTCTTCACCGTCTCGGGACGCAGACCGAGGAGTTCCGCCGTTTCCTCGATGCTCATTTCCTCGATGACGCGGGCGACAAGCACGGTGCGGAATGCCTCGGGCAGGCCGTCGATCGCCTGCTCCAGCAGGGTTCGGATTTCTCGCTGTGCCATGTTGCGTTCGGGGTCCGGCGAATTGCTCGCGAGCGGGAACGGAATGATCTCGGCCGACGGTGTCAGTGTCTCGATCGAGACCCAGTCGTTCGTCCGCCGTCGCCGCCGCAGACGGCCGAGCGCCTCGTTGAGCACGATGCGCGACACCCAGGTGGCGAAGCTCGACTCCGCGCGAAACTCGGAAAGACGCGTGAAAGCCCGCACGTAGGCTTCCTGCAGCACGTCCTCGGCTTCGGCGTCGTCGCGCACGACGCTGCGGGCGATGCGGAAGAGCCTGCGGTTGTAACGGCGGATGAGCGTGCGCACGGCCGCCTCGTCCTTTTGCCGGGCGAGCGCGAGCAGTTCGCCTTCGCCCGCTTCATCCAGTTTCTGCGCGTGATGCGCCATGGTGATGGCCTCTCGTGGGATCTGCCTGTTGATGCGCCCGTCAGCCGAAGGTTCCCGGGCCAGATTTCCCATCTTATTTCAAATGCTTAAATCGCTCCTTACGGCACCGCCGGGGCACGGGCGCGGCGCAATTCACCCGCCTGCCGGTCGGTCGTGGGCTCCGAGGCGGCCGGACGGCCCGCGGCGCTTGTCGCATAGGACTTTTGCGCGCGGCGCGGAACCCCGCGGCCGAGCGGCGGTTTGCTGCTCGGGAACGGGGAGAAGGCGTTCGCAAGGGACCGTCCATGCCGAACATTCGCACCGACAACCAGCCCGTCACGCAGATCACCATCGTGGAAGCCGAGCCCGGCAAGCAGGACGAGGCCCTGTCCCTGATGCGCGAGCGGGCGCGCTTCATGGCCGGGCAGCCTGGCTTCGTGTCGATCAGCCTGCACCGCAGCCTCGACGGGCGGCGGATCGTCAACTACGTCCAGTGGGAGAGCCGCGATCTGCTCGCGGCCGCGCACAAGTCGCCGGAATTCCGCAAGGAGTGGACCCGCTTCGACAGCCTTGCGGAGGAGATCGATCCTCACCTCTACGAGGTGGCGCAGATCATGGACAGCAGCGCCGTGCACTGAAGCTGCGGCGCGGGCTGTGCGTTCCAGCGCGCCGCGGCTTCAGAGCGCCTGCGGGGGGCGGATGGGCGCCGGTGGCACGGGGTGCGTACTCTTCTTCGTCGGCGGCAACGGCGTCTTGACCTCGCGGGCGGAGGCGGCGCGCAGGCGCGGAACCGGCCGGTGCTCGGTGTCCGGAGCCGCGAGGATCAGCGTCCAGAACATCCGATACTTCGACTGCGGAGCGTTGGCCGAGGCGATGCCGATGCGGGTGACGCCCTTGCGCAGCAGATTGGCATTGTGGCCGGGTGAGCGCTTCCAGATATCGAGCGCGGAGGAGAACGTCACCATTCCGGCGGCGATGTTCTCGCACGCGATGCTCGGATCGTAGCGGACGATGCGCGCCGCGAACGGCTTGTCGACGTCGTGCTCGAGCACGCCGGCCCGCGCCATCGCGCGCGCCTGCTCGGCGGCGAGCTGCATCAGCTTCGGGTCAACCTTGACCGCGGGAAGGCCGTGCTGCTCGCGATATTTCGAGATCGCGCTCTGCGCCGTGCCGGCGAGATCCGCGGCCGCCGCCGCGCCGACCGACACGAGCAGCAGCAAGACAGTCCCGATCGTCCTTTTCATCCCCGCGTCCCCGTTTGCCGGATGGCCGGCGGCCCCAAGTTCCTGAAAACGGACGGAATTTTCAACAAGTTTTTCCGGCGCGACGGACCGGCGCGACGGACCGCCGCCGCGGGCCGGCCGGCCTCGGCGGCACGCCCCTGATCGAGCTTGTGGCCGCAATCGGCTTCCACACGATGGTCGCGGTGACGCTGAACGTGTTCGACGCGCCGGTTCCGGGCGGCGAGCGACCGCTGAGGGTCGAATAGCGAGGCATCGCCTGCGGCCGGTGGCGCTACTCGCCGGCGGCCGCGGTCTTGCCGCCGCTGCTGCCCAAGGCGCGCAGGCGCGTTTTCTGGCCGTCGGTGAGCGAGTCGTAGAACGCGCCGAGCGGCCTGCTCATGATCGCGACCGCATAGAAGAGCGCGTTGAGCCGCGCCGATTCGGCGTCGAGGCGCGCGATCGGCGTTGCCGCGGCTGTCGGCGGACAGGACGCGGCGAGAAACTGCCCCATCTTGACCGCGATCTGGCGCAGCGCCTCCAGCGCGACACGCTGTTCCTGTGTGGGCTGCAACGCGCGGTCGATCTGATCGCCCGGCCACGCCACGGCGGCCGTCGGCGCGCCGCACAAGGGCGGACGATCAATGGGTGCGCTCGGCTGCGCCGCCGCGCTCGCCGGCGTGGCGCGCGACTCCTCCTGCGCCTTGGCGCCGTTCAGCCGGGCTTTCTGCGCCTCGTCGAGTGAGCCGTAGAAGTCCTCGAGCGGATGATGAATGATCAGCAAGGCCTGCCGCATGTCGAGGATACGGTCGGCGATGAGACGCAGACGCTTCGGCGGTGTCGACAGATCCGCGGCGCAGGTCGCCTGTACCCGGGCGTAGGCTCTCGCCAGCGCGTCGCGCAGACGGTCCAGCTTCTGTTTCTGTGCGGCCGTGAGCTCGAGCGCCGATTCGATTCGCTGCGCGGACGCGGCGGCGGCGCGAGACGCGGCATCGCCGGACTTTCCGGTGCACCGCTCGTCTTCGTTCGCTTTGTCCGTGCGCAGGAAGACGCCGTCGAGGATATCGCCGTAGTCGTGACCCCAGAACCGAGCGCTCTCGTTCTGCCACACGACCGGTTCGACCAGATCGTCGTAGGCCGCGGGCCAGAACGCCGCGGCGGCTGCCGCCGCCGCTGGCGCGCTGGGTGCCACCGGCGCGGTGCGGGCCACGCGGTCGCTTGTCTGCGCAGGTTTCGTGCGGCTGGCGCGGCTCGCGTGACCGCGATGGTGGCGGGCACGATGTCCGAAGTGCGGGCGGCCGAACATCATGCGCAGCGGAGCGGCGACGAGCCCCGGGATCGACAACGAGCGCGCGGCGCCCGGTTCGGGTGCAAGCACCGCCGCCGCCAGCGTGCAGATCAAAAGCGCCCTCGCGTGCCGCATGACCTCCTCAGCGTTCGCGAAACGTCAATCCTGCGACCGATCACACGTCCGAACATCGGAACCCGCAAGCGGGTCCGCGGGTTCCCGCATGCCTTGCGCGCAGTGCCGCCGCCCTCACGCCTCCGGCAACGGAATGAACTCGCTCTCGCCCGGAACGCTGTCGAAACGGCCGAGTTTCCAGTCGGCCTTCGCCTGCTCGATCCGTTCCTTGCGCGAGGAGACGAAATTCCACCAGATGTGCCGCGGTCCGTCCATCGCGGCGCCGCCGACGAGCGCCAGCCGGGACGGCCCGACGGCGGTCACGGTAATCTGGTCGCCGGGCCTGAAGACGAGCAGGCGCCCGGCGGCGAACCGATCGCCCAGGATGTCGATCTCCCCCTCCACGATGTAGATGGCGCGCTCTTCCGTCGCGGGGTCGAACGGAAGCTTGGCGCCCGCCTCGAGCACGACGTCGGCGAAGATCGTGTCCGATGCGGTCACGACCGGCGACTTCAGGCCAAAGAGCGAGCCCGCGACGACGCGGATCGTCTTGCCTTCGCCCGTCACGACCGGCAGCGCCGAGGACTCGTGATGCGCGAAGCTCGCCGGACCTTCTTCGCTCTCCTTCGGCAGCGCCACCCAGCACTGCAGGCCATGCAGCGGTTCGCCGGCGACGCGATGATCGGGCGCGGTGCGTTCGGAGTGTGTGATGCCGCCGCCGGCGCTCATCCAGTTGACCGCGCCCGGCCGGATCGGCGCGACAGTGCCGAGGCTGTCGCGATGGATGATCTCGCCCGCGAACAGATAGGTGACGGTCGCGAGTCCGATGTGCGGATGCGGTCGCACGTCGATCCCCTGGCCGGCGCGGAATTCGGCCGGCCCCATGTGATCGAGGAAGATGAACGGACCGACCATGCGCCGGCGCGTCGAGGGCAGCGCGCGCCGCACGCTGAAGCCGCCGAGATCGCTCGTGCGCGGGACGATCACCTGCGCGACGGCATCGCAGGCCGGAGTGTCACCGGGGGCGGGGTCCTGGGCCGGAAAGAAGCTCATCGGGCTCTCGCTTTCGAATCGGGCCGCGGCGTCAGGCTGTCGGAACTCTGTGGTGCTTTGTTGTCACAGAACGACGCCGGCGGCGCGCGTCTGGCTGCTGCCGATCGACGCAGATCCCGCATGGGCGCCGGCCGCGTCGCAGGCGACGGCTACTCCGCAATGCGGCGGTCAGCCGACGTCGAGCGGCTCGGTCCCGGTCGGCTTGCCCGAGGCGTCGAGCGTGATCTTCTCGACGCGCGCCTCGGCCTGGCGCAGCAGCTCCTCGCAACGCCGCTTGAGCGCCTCGCCGCGTTCGTAGATGGCGACCGACTCCTCGAGCGGCACCTTGCCCTCCTCGAGCCGCTTGACGATGGTTTCAAGTTCCTCGATCGCCCGCTCGAACGACAATCCCTTCACGTCGGCGTGGTTCTTGTCCGCCATCTGACACCCTGACGGCGCGGCGTGCCGCGCACGGTCCCTTGTTCGAGAGCTATCCTATTGGATCTGTTCGGCGTTTTTACCGCCCCGCGGCCGTTCTCCACAAGTCAGCCGCGCATCAGCGCCAGCACGTGGGCGGCGGCCGAATGCGCAAGCCCTTCGAGGTCGTAGCCGCCCTCCAGCACCGAGACAATGCGTCCGCCGGCGCTCTGGTCGGCGATCTCCATGATCTTGCGGGTCGCCCAGGCGAAGTCGGGCTCCGTGAGGTTGAGGTTGGCGAGCGGGTCGCGCGTGTGCGCGTCGAAGCCCGCGGAAATCACCATGAAATCGGGCTTGAACCCGCGCAGCCGCGGAAGGATCCGGGCTTCGAACGCCGCGCGGAACGCCTCGCCGCCGTCGCCCGCCCGCAGCGGCGCGTTGACGATGTTGTCGTGCTCGCCGCGTTCGCCGACCGCGCCCGTACCGGGATAGAGCGGCATCTCGTGGGTCGAGCAGTACATGACGGTCGCATCGGACCAGAAGATCTCCTGGGTGCCGTTGCCGTGGTGAACGTCGAAGTCGACCACGGCCACCCGATCGACTCCGTGCTGCTTCTGTGCGTAGCGGGCGGCGATCGCGGCGGTGTTGAACAGGCAGAACCCCATTGGCACGGCGGTCTCCGCGTGGTGACCGGGCGGCCGGACGGCGCAGAAGGCATTTTGCGCCTTGCCGGCCATCACCTCGTCGACGGCCAGAGCCGCGCTGCCGACGGCGCGCAGCGCCGCCTCGAAGCTGCCGGGCGACATCGACGTATCGGCGTCGAGCCGCACAAGGCCTTCGCTCGGCGCCGCCTCCTGGATCGCCTCGATGTAGTCGCGTGGATGACAGAGCGCGATCGTGTCGAGCGCGGCGGCGGGCGCCATTTCGCGCGCGAGCGTGTGGAAGCGCTCGCCCTCGAGCACCCGCTCGATCGCGCGCAGGCGGTCGGGCCGTTCGGGGTGGCCGAGCGGGGGCTGATGTTCGAGGCAGGCCGGATGCGTGACATACAGGGTCGACATGATGCGCTCGACGTTCGGGCTCGATGGAAGCTCTTAGAGCATGATCCCGAAAAGTGGTCACCGGTTTTCGGACGAGATCATGCGCCAAGCGGGCATGATCCCGGCCGCGCGTCACGGCTTGGCGGCGAGGCTCACGCCGGACGGCGGCGGCACGCTGTCCGGGACGAAGAAGTCGGGTGCGAGCGGCTGGCTCGGATCGACCCGATAGCGGTAGAAATCGGTGACGCCTTCGGCGGCGAGGAAACTGTCGTCGATGAGGAAGCGGCCGGTAAAGCTGCGTGCGTCCTTGGCGAAGATGCGGCAGGCGGCGTCCGCCATGATCTCCGGGCTGCGCGAGCGGCGCATCATCGCCTCGCCGCCGAGCAGGTTCGCGATCGCGGCCGTGGCGATCGTGGTGCGCGGCCACAGCGTGTTGACGGCGATGCCGCGCGGCCGCAACTCGCCGGCGAGGCCGAGCGCGACGAGGCTCATGCCGAACTTGGCGACCGAATAGGCGGTGTGCGGGGCAAACCATTTCTCCTGCAGGTCGAGCGGCGGCGAGATCATCAGGATGTGCGGGTTGTCGGCCCTGGCGAGATGCGCGATCGCGTATTTCGACGCCATGAAGGTGCCGCGCGTGTTGACCTGATGCATCAGGTCGAAGCGGCGCATCTGCGTCTCGGCGACCGGCGTGAGCGCAATGGCGCTGGCGTTGTTGACGAGGATGTCGATGCCGCCGAAGGCCGCGACGGTCCGGTCGATGGCGCTGCGCACGGAGGTCTCCTCGCGCACGTCCGTCACGAGCGGCAGCGCGCGTCCGCCCGCCTGCTCGATCTGCGCCGCCGCCGTGTGGATCGTGCCCGGCAGCCTGGGATGCGGCCTGTCGGTCTTGGCGGCGACCGCGATGTTGGCGCCCTGGCGCGCCGCCGCGAGCGCGATGGCGAGGCCGATGCCGCGCGAAGCGCCGGTGATGAACAGCGTTTTTCCGGCCAGCGACATCGGACCTCCGCGGCTCAGTCGCCGAGCGCGGCGTCGGAGAGGCTGTCGGCGCCCTCGACGATGGCGCGTTCGAGCCCGCCGGCCTGCACCGACAATTGCTCGGCGAAGAAGCGGGCGAGGGCGACACGGGACGCCGCCGCCGCGCCGCCGTTGGCCGAGAGCCGCGTCGTCGCCAGCGCCTCTTCGGCCAGGAGGCATCCGCCGGCGGCGAGCGCGAACAGCCGCAGGTAGGCGCTCGCTCCGGCAAGCGCCGCCTCGGGCGCCTTGCCGAGAGATTCGAGCAGCCAGGCGGTCGCGCGCTCGAGACTGTCGATCGCCTCGGCGAGGCGCGTGCCGGCGGCGCCGAACGCCGGCTCGTTGGTGACCCGCACGGCGATCACGGTCTGGCGCAGCTCGTCGATGTAGCTCTTGATCGCGCCACCGTCGGAGAGCGGAAGCTTGCGGGTGACGAGATCGGCGGCCTGGATGCCGTTCGTTCCTTCGTAGATCTGCGCGATGCGCGCGTCACGAAAGTGCTGGGCGGCGCCCGTCTCCTCGATGTAGCCCATGCCGCCGTGCACCTGGAGGCCGCGCGAGGCGACCTTCGTGCCGACATCGGTCGAGAACGCCTTGGCGACCGGCGTGAGAAGCATCGCGCGTTCGTGCGCGGCGGCGCGTCGGCCGGGATCGGCCGTGCGCTGCGCCCGGTCGAGCGCGATCGCCGTCGCGTAGCAGAGCGCGCGCGCCGCGCGGGTCGAGGCGCGCATGGTCATCAACATCCGCCTGACGTCGGGGTGCTCGATGATCGGAACGGAATGGCGCGCATTCCTGCGCGTGCCGCGGCCCTGGCGGCGCTCGCGCGCGTAGGCCATCGCCAGCTGGGTCGCGCGCTCGGCGATGGCGACGCCCTGCAGCCCGACGGCGAGGCGCGCCTCGTTCATCATGGTGAACATGCAGGCGAGGCCGCGGTTCTCCTCGCCGACCAGATAGCCGACGGCGCCGCCCGCATCGCCGTAGACCATCGTGCAGGTCGGCGAGCCGTGAATGCCGAGCTTGTGCTCGACCGAGGCGGCGCGCACGTCGTTGCGCGCGCCAGGCGAGCCGTCGACATTGACGAGAAATTTCGGCACCAGGAAGAGCGAAAGCCCCTTGGTGCCCGCCGGCGCGTCGGTGAGCCGGGCGAGGACGAAATGGATGATGTTGTCGGTGAGATCGTGCTCGCCGTAGGTGATGAAGATCTTGCTGCCGGTCAGCCGGTAGGTGCCGTCCGACTGGCGCACCGCCCTGGTGCGCAGCGCGCCGAGATCGGATCCGGCCTGCGGCTCCGTCATCTGCATCGTGCCCATCCATTCGCCGGACACGAGCTTCGGCAGATACGCGCGCTTCAACGCGTCGGTGCCGTGCGCGGCGAGTGCGTCGACCGCCGCCATCGTTAGCACCGGGCCGATGCCGAACGCCATCGAGCCCGAGTTCCACATCTCGACGCAGGCGGCGTTGAGCGCCTGCGGCAGTCCCTGGCCGCCCCATTCGACCGGCGCGGCGAGCCCGTTCCAGCCGGCCTGCGCCCAGGCGCGGTAGGCCTCCTTCCAGCCGGGCGGAGTCGAGACCTCGCCGTCCCTGAACGGCGTTCCGTGGCGGTCGCCCACGCGGTTGAGCGGCGCCAGCACCTGCGCGGCGAACCGGCCGGCCTCGGTCAGCACCGCCTCGATGACGTCGTCGCCGAGATCGCCATAGAGCCCTTGCGCCCGCGCGTCGGCGAGGCCGGCCGCGTGCTTGAGCGTGAAGAGCATGTCGGCGACCGGCGCCCGGTAGGTCGTCTCGTCCTTCAACGCGGATCCTCGGCGTTCCTCGCTCTCGCCTGGCTCGGCCATCGAAAGAGTGCCGCGCGCGAGCTTACCGGCAAACAGACGGCCACCATAGCATGGCGCCGGCGCGATTGTCGGGGAGGGGACGTTGATTGCCCGGGCTTCCGCCAGTATGGTCCGCCCGCCGTCCGAACGGCGGCCCGGTGGGGCGTAGCCAAGTGGTAAGGCAGCGGATTTTGATTCCGCCATTCCCAGGTTCGAATCCTGGCGCCCCAGCCACAGCGTGCCCGAGCGTCGTTCCGCCGCGACCGGACCGCGTCCTCAGCAGCGGGTGATCGAAACCGTGCGGCTGCTGCCGTATCCGAATTCGGCCGGCACCGTCACGACCTCGTGGCTGCGCCGGCAGCTCAGGACGCGCGGGTGTTGCCGACGCGTTTCGTCAAAAATCGGCGCTGATCCGACCGGGTCGAAATCATATGCCGCCGTGAGATCGTAGGCGGGAACAAGTCCGTCGTAATAGAGGCCGCCGAGCAGGCGACGATCGAACGCGCGGTGGCGGCGCGCCGTCCGATGCCGCACGAACGGCGGTTTGACGAAGAAGGCTCCCGCGGGCGAGACGACAGACCGGTGCGCGGCCCAGCCCGTCATCAAGGAGCTTGCGGTCGCCTCGACCGACATGAGGAACACGGCGAAAGCTGCTGCGAAGCAAATGCACCCCGCGCGTAGGCGACCAGACATCATCCGCACTCCCGTTGCCCCCGACAAGACACAGGTTCATTTTTGGTCGCCACCGTGCGGTGGATCGATCAAAAAAGCATGCCCGGCGGTCGCTCCCGGCCGAACGCGGAGCAAACGCCCGCCTCGCGGGCACGCCGCAGCAAGAGCCGGGAAATTGGGTGTTTTGATGGATGATGCGGGCTCTGCTGCCGCGCGGAGCTCAGAGGGCCGGGAGCCGTCCCGGGGAGAGCGGACCTTCGCGTGCGCGAAAAGGCTCGAGCCGCTCAGCCCGGCTGCGCCCGGCGCAGGCGGGTGGCCTCGTTGTGGTTCCTGAGGAAGGCCGGAGGCTCGGCATTGCCGATGTGCGTCATCCTGGCCTCGACCGCGTGCAGCAATTCCATCAGCCGCGCATCGGCGCGCGCCCGCAGGTCCGGATCGTCCTCCGCCACGCGCACCGGCGCGCGCACGCGCTCAGGCTGCGGCGCCTCCGGGGTCGTCAGCAGGCGCTTCGCAACGGCGGGAGCGCTGTCGGCCGGACCCTCGAGCGTCGTCGCGCGCGCGACCGGAAAGGGCGCGATGACGGGCTCGGCGTCGCCGGCGGCGAGGTCTTCCTCCGCGAGCGCATCGGTCGATTCGAAACGTTCGCGCATCAGCGAACGGCGCTTGCGTTCCCGCAGCGGCTGAAGACACCACAGCACCGCGATGCCGACGGCGAGCGAGGCGCCGGCCACCGTCGCCAGCCAGCGGGCGAAATTTCTCGGCGCGCGCGGCTTCGATTGCGGCTCCTCCGGCGCGGCCGACAGAACCTGCACCGGCGCATTGGTTTCCGCGCCTTGCGGATCCACCGGTCCACGCCCGGCTGTGTCTGCGCCCGCCTCCTCGGCCATGCTCTCGACCGGGGCCTGTTCGGATTGCGTACGACCCGGGGAAGAGGTCGTGGTCATTGGGGCCGTCGCGGACGTCTGCGTCTCAGCCGGCGCGTCGGGCGCCGGCGCGGCCGGCCGGGTGCTTTCCGGCGTCGCCTGCTGCACGACGGGTTCTTGCTCGGCCGGCTGCCGCAGGATGATGCGCGTGCGGTCGCCGGGCGGCATCTGCGTGACGCCGGCGACGGTCCACGGATCGTTGACTGGATAGATGACCACCGAGCGAACCGGCCTCGGAGCCGACGCGAGGACTCGTGGCGCCGCGGCGCGGGGTTCGGACTCAGCCGATCCCGCATCCGGTCGCCGCGCCTGACCGGCCTCGTCCGCATCCGCTGCTGTCGCGGCGGGCGCTTCGATTGCGGGCGTTGCCGGCGCACCGGCCGGCTGCGCTCCGGCAGCCTGCGTCTCGGCCGTCTGTGCCGGCGTCGTGGGCGTCGTCGAGAGGTACCAGCACTTCTGATGCGTGGCCTGGTCGGTGTGATAGCGCCAGTGGCCCGCGCGGTTGCCGAGGTCCGGCTTGAGAAGGCACTCCGCGCGTGCCTGGAACGAGACCAGCCCGGCGGCGAAGATCGCAATCGACAGCCTGACCATGAGGCGCTCCTGCCATTTCCAAACTGACTGAATCGCCGATCACGATGACGTCGAGATCGCTCATGAGGAACGACGGTTCAGGAGTGTGAAGCTAGGAGTCAACGCGTCTTGGCCGGTGGCCGCAACCTACCGCACCACTCACATTTGGCACGTGTCCACAGTTTTGTGCCGCGCGCACGCGACGGCAGATTATTGGTGATTACCGATATTGTTGGTTGCAGGGTGGTCGAATGCTCGTCGGCGCCGCCCGTAAAGGCATTCGGCCGCGCCCTTGCAGACGCGGCCGAATATCACGACGAATCTCACGATCAGACGCTGGGAATGAACTTCAGCACCGGGAACCAGGTGCCGAGCACCGTCTCCGGCCACGGAATCGCCAGCAGTTGATCGAACAGCCCGTAGATGAACAGCGTCATGATGGTCGCCATCGGCACGACGATGCGCCACGGCTCGCGTCCCTCGATCCGCATGTAGCCGACGATGAAGACCGGAACTGTCGGGATCAGCCCGATCAGCGCCATCGAGCAAAGGAACGCACCCATCCAGCCGAAGAACAACGCGCCTCTCGTCAGCTTCACCCGCGCGGGCAGGTGACTGACGTGGGAGGCGATGTCCATGTGGATCTTGCCGCCCGTCTGCCCCAGCACCTCCGACTTCGCGCCAACGATTCCGGAGGCGAGGGCGGGCGCGGCTTCCGCCGGCTTGCCGAAGATCTCGTTGGCGAGCGTCAGCGCGCAGAACAGCACCGCGCCGACGCCGACGATCAGGGGAATGACCTTGGCTTCGAAATTCCAGGTCACGGCGTCGGCCAGCATCACGCCGAACAGCGCCAGCAGCACGACCGGCAAGACGTTGGTCGGCTTCAGGCTCGGATGGCTGTAGTCGAACAGCATCTTCTTCACGCCGCCGTGGGCGCGCACGTCGTGCAGGAACGGCCGCAGCAGGCTGAGGAACGACAGAATGAAGATGGCGATCACCGCCGGCCGCAGCATCCAGGTCGTGCCGTAGCGCTGGATCGAGATGAACATGTAGCGCTCGAGCACCTTGCCGAGGATGAAGCCGAGCACCAGCGGCGGGCGCGGCCACTTGAAATGCTTCATCGCCCAGCCGAGCACGCCGAAGAACAGGAGCGAGAACAGATCGCCCCACTGCCGTGTGCCCTCGAACGCCCCGATGTACACGAGGCTCAGCACCACCGGCATGATCAGCGTGTAGCGCAGGGTCGCGAGCTTGGCGAGCTGGCCGCTGAACAGGAAGCACAAGCCCGAGCCGAGAATGTTGGCGATGGCGATGCTCCACACCATCGCGTAGGTGACGTCGAGGTTCTTACTCAGCATGTCGGGCCCGGGAACGAGCCCGTGGATCAGGAACGCGCCGAGCAGGATCGCCATCCCGGCGCTGGTGGGAACGCCGAACGCGACGGTCGGGACCAGCGCGCCGCCTTCCTTGGCGTTTGTCGCGCTCTCCGCCGCGATGACGCCGCGGACGTCGCCGCGGCCGAAGGTCTCCTGCGCGCCCTTTTCGGTCTTCAGCGCGTGGCCGTACGAGATCCAGTCGATGATCGAGGCGCCGATGCCCGGGATCGCCCCCATGCCGGCGCCGATCCACGAGCAGCGCAGCACCAGGAACCAGTTGGTGAAGCAGTCCTTCACGCCGAGCAGCATGCCGGTCTTGGTGTCGAGGGTCATGCCCTCTTCGACGACCGCGGTGCGCGCGACCATCAGGTCGCACAGCTCCGGCAGCGCGAACACGCCGAGCGTCAGCGGCACGAGCGGCAGACCGTCCCAAAGGTAGAGGCTGTCCATGGTCCAGCGGATCGTGCCGGTCTGCGGGTCGGTGCCGATCATCGACAGCATGATGCCGAAGCACGCCGCGGTGAGGCCGCGCAGCGGCGCATTGCCCGAGAGCACCGCGACCATCGAGACGCCGCACACGGCGAGCGCCAGCAGTTCGGGCGAGCCGATATAGAGCATGATCGGCTGCAGGATCGGCAGGCTGACGGCGAGGAGCGCGGCTCCGAACAGGCCGCCGAGCAGCGCCGACATGTAGGAAGCGCCGAGCGCGCGCCCGGCGAGTCCCTGGCGCGTCATCGGATAGCCGTCGAGCGTCGTCGCCGCCGAGGCGGCGTGTCCGGGCACGCCGAACAGGATCGCCGAGATCGGATCAGCCGTCGTGGTGGTCGCGCCGAGCCCGAGCAGGAGGGCGAAGGCAGCGTGCGGATCGAGATTGTAGGTGAAGGGCAGCAGCAGGGCCGTGCCGGCGACGCCGCCGATGCCGGGCAGAATGCCGAGGCCGAGGCCCATGCAAACGCCCGCGAACAGATACATCAGTCGGTGCGGCTCGATCATGATCAGCAGGGCTTGCCCCGCTGCGTGCAGCATTTCCGCTCCCATAACGTCCCCTCACTGCGACGCGTTTCGCGTTCTAGAACTCACACCGACAGAGCCGCCCCACCGCGAGCAGGCCAACGATAGCCTTGGATGAAGCCGAGCCGGAAGCGGAAACCTTCGGCAGAGAAGAGCGAAAGCGTCGCACCGCGTCGGGCGGCGTGGGGCTCTGATGCGCCGTGCAAAGGTTGCGAGCACAACCGTGGATCTTCGACTGGACTCGATCTGGGCTCCTTCGGCGCAATTCTTTCCGCAGTTCTTATGTAAAGTCGGGCCAACGTGCAATCGTGCAATGCGCTCTTTCTTAAACCTTCGAATGTCACATTGCATCACACCCTTGCATTGCGGGGCTGCCGAATTGGCGACCGGATGCGCTATGGATACTGACCACGTGCGCGCGATCCTGGTATGCCACGACGGCCTGCCGCACGGTCGAAGTTCGGCTGCTGATCGAGCCCCGCGGTCTCTCGCGTCTGGAGTATGTGCCATGCAGCGTTCCGGCGGTGATCGAAGCGGCAAACTCGTTGCGCAAGGATCACCGCCGACGGCGCGCGCAGCCGCCTCCGTGGGATTGATCGCCGCCCTCGCAACGGCCGGCTGCCTGGTGGCGACGAGCGCGGCCGACGCGCAGACGTTTCTCCTGCCCGATCTGCCGCCACGCACCGTGCACGTGAAGAAGCACAGGCACGTGTCGAGGAAGCCGGCCGAACCGGCGGCCAAGCAGGCAGCTCAGCGTCCGCGCGGACCCTATCAGATCGTCATCGCGATCGATAAGCAGCGCCTCTCGCTTTACAGCGGCAGCACGTTGATCGCGCACGCGCCCGTGTCCACCGGCATGCGCGGTCATCCGACCCCGACCGGCGTCTTCAGCGTCATCCAGAAGCAGAAATGGCATCGCTCGAACATCTACAGCGGCGCGCCGATGCCCTACATGCAGCGGATCACCTGGTCGGGCATCGCCATGCACGCCGGCGTGCTCCCCGGATATCCGGCCTCGCACGGCTGCATCCGCATGCCCGACGGCTTTGCGAGGGAATTGTGGGGTCTGACGAAACTGGGCGCGCGCGTCATCATCGCGCGCCATGACGTGGTCCCGGTCGAGATCACCGACCCGCACCTGTTCCAGCCGGCGGCGCCGCCCGCCGATCCGCCGCAGACCGCCTCCATCGACGCGACCGCGACCTTGCACCCGATCACGATCAGCGGTGTGGAGGCCGCGACGACCGGCGGCGTGACGGCCGACAGCGCCAAGGCCTCCGCGGATCCCGTGCAACCGACCGTCGCGGCCGCCGTCGTCGAGCAACCGCAAATGGGCGAGCTGGCGGTCCTGCCGGAAAACCCGCCGCTGCCGCGGGCAAAGGCGCCGCCGAAGACGACGCCGATCTCGATCTTCATCAGCCGCAAGGAGCGGCGCATCTTCGTCCGCCAGGATTTTTCGCCGGTCTTCGACGCCCCGATCGAGATCGCAGATCCCGACCAGCCGCTCGGAACGCACGTGTTCACCGCGACCGGCCTCGACGCCGACACGAGCACGATGCAGTGGGTCGCGGCATCGCTGCCGCCGGAACTGCCGAAGGCGCACACGCGTCACGAGCGCGGCAGGCACCGCACGGCGCGGGAGGAACGACCGGCGGAGGTCTCCGCCGAATCTTCCTCCGCGCCGACCGCCGCACAGGCGCTGGCGCGCATCAGCGTGCCGAAGGACGTGAGCGACCGGATCGCCGCCATGCTGCGTCCGGGCTCCTCGCTGATCGTCTCCGACAAGGGG
>CAZIGW010000095.1:0-4926 GCA_964538565.1 uncultured Hyphomicrobiales bacterium
CAACTCACGCCAGCGCAAGGCCGAACTCATTCCCTGGCTGCATCGCTACAATTGGCACAGACCTCACGCCGGCATCGGTGATAAGGTTCCCATCAGCCGCCTCGATCTGACCGAGGACAACCTGTTGAGACTCCACATCTAATGGACCAAAGCGCCCGCCCGCGGCAGGATCGCGCCGCGATGGCGGATGACCGCGGCCGCGAGCCTGTGGCCCGCGAACGTCGCCACCGCCGGCGCTTCGCCGGAGAGCCGGGCGGCAAGATAGCCGGCGTTGAACGCGTCTCCGGCCGCCATCGTGTCGATCGGGATGACGACCTCCGGCACCGGAACGTGCTCGAGCTGGCCTTCGGCCGCGACGAGCGCCGCGCTCGCGCCGTTCTTCACCACGATTTCCGTGACCCCGAAGGCCTGGATGCGCTCGACGGTTGCCGTCGGGCTCGGATCGCCCCACAGCACCGCCTCGTCGTCGAAGGTCGGCAGGGCGATGTCCGTCCGCTTCAGCGCTTCCATGAAGACCGTGCGCGTGCGCGCCATGTCGCCCTTCCAGGCACGCGGGCGAAAATTGCCGTCGAAGGCGACCTTGACGCCGTTCTGCCGCGCCAGTTCGAGAACGGCGAGAAACCGGCCGAGGCCGACATTCGAGTAGAGCGACAGGGTCACGCCCGAGAAATAGACGAGCCGCGCGTTGAGCAGCGCCTCCGCGACGCGCGACCAGTCGGGCAGTTCGAACAGGTCGCGCGCCGGCGAGTTCTCGCGCCAATAGTAGTAGCGCCGCTCCCCGCCCGGATCGGTGTCGATCAGATAGAGGCCGGGCATGCGGCCGGGCGCGCGCAGGATCAGGTCGCAGTTGATGTTCTCGGCCATCGCCAGGGCGATCACGCCCTCCGAATAGGGATCCTCGCCGAGCGCGCTGGCGTAGCCGACGTCGATCCCCTCGCGGGCGAGATAGACCGCGGTGTTGAACGTGTCCCCGCTGCAGGCGATGCCGTAGCGCCCGTCCGCCCCGCGCGCAAGTTCGACCAGCACCTCCCCGACGCAGACGATACGGGTTCTTTGGTCGCTCATGGAGGCCCCCGGAACGCGACAGGTGGTTGACCGTCTGACGGCTGATCCGGCACGCCGAAGCATGGCGGCGGGGTAGGTGCGTGCCGAATGTGAGCGTACCGTCGCGTCCGGCGTCAACCTCGATTCTGGCGCCGAACGGCGTATCCTTGTCGCGCGCTTGACGCCCTTGCGCAACCGACGCCGGCAACTCTGCGTGTTTCTCCCGATGGCATTTGTCCGGGTGGCGCGCGCACTCTTGCGTACCCCATCTAACCCCGGGCCTACGCGCTTAGTCCATGCGACCATGGCGAGATCCCGACCGGCGCCCACCCGTCGGGTCCTTCGCGGCCCGACCGCCGCTCCCACACGACCTCATCGATGCAGCAGACCCATGCCGCCGGCCCGCTGGCGAGCGCCGCTCCGGCGTCGTATGTGGCCGCACGCCCGCGCAAGGGGCTCGGGCGGAGCGAGGAACCGGCTTGGACGCGAGATCCAAGGTTGCCAGGGCGGGCGCGCGAGACTCCGCCGCATTTGTCGGCATCGCGTGCGGAACCGGCGCGGCGGTCTTCTGGGCCATCGGCCTGGCGGCAGCCCGCCACGGGGTCACGATCGGCCTGACGCCGTCCGATCTCGCCCTGCACCGCTACGTGTGGTCCGGGCTTGCCTTCCTGCCGCTGCTGATCCGCAACCGAACCCTCGAGCAGGCCGAAGTCGGCTGGACGCGCGCCGCGGTCCTCACCGTGTTCGCCGGTCCGATGCTGGCGCTGTTCAGCTATGCCGGGTTCACCCTGGTGCCGCTCGGGCACGGGGCCGTGATCCAGCCGTCGTTCGCGACCCTGTGGGGACTGATCCTGGCGACCCTGCTTGTTGGTGAACCGTTGCCGCCGAGCCGGATCGCGGGTGCCGTCGCGATCGTCGGCGGGCTCATGCTGCTCGGCGCGGAGGCGCTCGCCACCATCGGCCGCAGCGGTGTGCTCGGCGATCTGTCGTTCGTCGCCGCCGGAACCTCGTGGGCGACGTTCGGCACCTTGCTGCGGCTGTGGCGCATCGCCCCGACGCGCGCCGTCGCCATCGTCAACGTGCTGTCTCTCGCCTATCTGCCCCTGCACGGCCTCCTCTTCGGCTTCGCAAGCCTGGCGGCGGCCGGCTGGTCGGAGAACCTGCTGCAGGCGCTGGCCCAGGGAGTGCTGGCCGGACCGGGGGCGATCTATCTGTTCGCCCGGGCGGTGGTCCTGCTCGGCGCCGGCCGCGCCGCCGTGTTCACCTCGCTGGTACCGGGCTTTGCCCTGCTGATCGGGTTCCTGGGGCTCGGCGAGGCCCCCAGCCTGTGGCAACTCGCCGGGTTCGCGGTCATCCTCGTCGGCTTCCGTCTGGTGCTCCGAGCCTAGTCCTGCTCGTCAACGCAACGACCTTGCGCCACAATGGGACGAGCCCAGGCGGCCGATCGGCCAGGATGATCAGCGGTGAGGAACTGGAACGAGACCGAACCGACAGGCGGCGCCCCGCCGCAGGCCGCGCCGCGGCCGCAATCCGGCGCACGGCGCACCCTCGCGGTCGCCGGCGCCGCGCACGCGCTGCACGACGGCTACACCGACCTGATCTACATCCTGCTGCCGGTCTGGCGGGCGGAGTTCGCCCTCGGCTACGGCATGCTGGCCGTGCTGCGCGGGCTCTATGCCGGGGCGATGGCGACGCTGCAGCTCTCCGCCGGCGGGTTGAGCGAAAAATTCGGTGGCCGGATCGTGCTCGCCGTCGGCACCGCGATGGCCGGCCTCGGCTATGCGCTGGCCGGCGCGAGCGGCGGTCTTCTCGGGCTCGGCGCCGGCCTCCTCGTGTCGGGCGCCGGGTCGAGCACCCAGCATCCGATCGCGTCGGCCGCCGTCGCGCGGGCCTACGGAGAGAACGCGCGCGGGCCGCTCGGCACCTACAACTTCACCGGCGACCTGGGAAAGGCGGCGATCCCGGCCGTGATGTCGCTGCTGCTGTCCGTGCTCGCGTGGCGCAGCGCGCTCTGGATCGCGGCGCTGTTCGGCGTCGCGGTTGCCATCGGCATCGCGCTGTTGATGCCGCCGGTGTGCGAGGTCGACCCGAAGAGCCCGGAACGGAGACCGGTCGCGGGCGGCGGACGCGGCGGATTTGCCCTGCTGCTCGCCATCGGCATCCTCGATTCCGGCGTGCGCATGGGTTTTCTCACCTTCCTGCCGTTCCTGCTGACCCGCAAGGGCGCCTCGCTGCCGACCATCGGGCTCGCGCTGGCGCTGGTGTTCGTCGGCGGGGCCGCGGGAAAATTCGCCTGCGGCTGGCTCGGCGCGCGCATCGGCGTGCTGTGGAGCGTGCTGCTCACCGAAGGCGCGACCGCGGCGGGGATTCTCGGCGTGCTGACGCTGGATCTCGCCCCGACGCTCGTGCTGCTGCCGGTGCTCGGCGTCGTGCTCAACGGCACATCCTCGGTCCTCTACGGGACCGTGCCGGAGCTCACGTCGACGCAGCGCACGGAGCGGGCGTTCGCTCTCTTCTACACCGGGACCATCGGATCGGGCGCGCTCTCGCCGGTGCTCTACGGGTTTCTCGGCGATCTCGTCGGCATCGACTGGGCGACGGCGGCCACCGCGATGGCGGCGTTCGCGACCTGTCCGCTTGCTGTCGCGCTCGCGCCGCGCCTCGCACGGGCCGCAGGCCCGTGAGCGCCCTCACGCCGCCTTGCGGCTCGCCAGGAACTCGGCCATGCGCTCGAGCGCCCGCAGGATGTTCTCGGTCGAGTTGGCGTAGGAGAGCCGCACGTAGCCCTCGCCGAGGACGCCGAAATCGGGTCCGCCGATGATGGCGACGCCCGCTTCCTCGAGCAGGCTCGCGGCGAGCGCTTTCGATTTCCAGCCGGTGCGCTTGATGTTGGGGAAGGCGTAGAAGGCGCCTTTCGGCGTGGCGCAGCTCACGCCCGGCAGCCGGTTGAGACCCTCGACGACCACCTTTCGCCGCCGGTCGAACTCGGCCACCATCGCGGTGACGGCATCCTGCGGACCCGTGAGCGCGGCCAGTCCCGCATATTGCGCCGACGCGTTGACGCAGGAGTGCAGATTGACCGCGAGCTTGCGGGCGTAGTCGTAGAGCTTGCCCGGCCACACCGCGTAGCCGAGGCGCCAGCCGGTCATCGCGTAGGTCTTCGACCAGCCGTTGAGCAGGATCAGACGGTCGCGCAGCGACGGATAGCGGAGCAGACAGACATGCTCCTCGCCGTCGTAGACCATGTGATCGTAGATCTCGTCCGACATCACGGCGACGTCGGGAAAGCGCTCGAGGCCGGCGACGAGCTTCTCGACCTCATGCTTCGGCGTCACGCCTCCGGTCGGGTTGGCGGGCGAATTGACGATCAGCAGGCGCGTCTGCGGCGTGATGAGCTTCAGCGTCTCCTCGGCCGAGAAGGCGAAGCCGTTTTCCTCGCGGATCGGCACCGGCACCGGACGCGCGCCGGTGAACTCGATCATCGAGCGGTAGATCGGAAATCCCGGGTCGGGATAGAGAATGTCGACGCCGGGCTCGCCGAACATCAGGATCGACATGAACATCGTCGGCTTGCCGCCCGGCATGATCATCACCTCGCCGGGCGAGACCTCGACCCCGAACCGGCGGTGGAGATCCGCCGCCACCGCCTCGCGCAGCGGCAGGATGCCGACCGCCGGCGTGTAGCCGTGATGGCCGTCGCGCAAGGCCTTGATCGCCGCCTCGACGATGTGGTCGGGCGTGCGGAAATCGGGCTGACCGATGCCGAGATTGATGATGTCGCGCCCCTGCGCGGCGAGCGCGTTGGCGCGGGCAAGCACGGCGAAGGCGTTTTCCTCGCCCATGCGATCGAAGGCCGGCACGGTACGGAGCATGGCGTTTCCT